>NC_023035.1:985000-1212500 GCF_000507245.1 Salinispira pacifica
AGTCTGGGAATTGCTCCCGGTGCAATCCGTTTTCTGGTTCCCGGGAGCTTCCACAGAAAATTTCACCCCGAGAACCTGTATCATCAGGGAAAGGTATGGAAGTGAGCTTGTTCCGCTTCGGAAAAGCCGCCGGAGATCCGGCGGCCCGGTTGTGTCAGACTCAGAGCGGATATTTCAACAATGCGTATCGCAGGGTGACTATTTCAGTTCGATCTGAATCTTTTTGGTTTTCTTGTTTTCCTTCTTGGGAAGGGTGAGGATCAGGCTGCCGTTATCGTATTGGGCGCTGATATTTCCGCTGTCCACCGTTTCTCCCAGTTCAAAACTTCTTTTGTATCCGGAAAACTGCATTTCTTCCCTGAGCATATCATAGCCTTCGCCCGGTGCTTTGCTGCATTCGGCACTCAGATTCAGCACATTCTGTTCCACTGTGATATTCACATCCTTCTTTTCCACACCCGGCAGATCGAAGATCATCAGGTAGCTGTTTTCGTTTTCATGGATATCGCAGGCAGGTGTCCGGAAGCTGTTTCCCCGGGTGCTTTCAACCTGCCGGTCCTTTGATTCTTTTTTTGCAAGATTCATGACGTCCCTCCTTACTGTATTTCGATCTTTTTCGGTTTGGACTCCGGTGATTTCGGCAGACGGATAATGAGCAGTCCGTTCTCTGTTTCCGCCTTGATGTGATCCGTATCGATCCGTTCGTTCAGCAGAAAATTCCGCTGAAAATCTCCCTGAAACCGTTCATTCAGATGTATTTTCATGTTTTCCTGCTGATCCTTCTTCCGTGAGCCGGAGATACTCAGGGTGTTGTCCTGGATGCTCACTTCGATATCATCCCTGGACATGCCGGGAACCTTGGAAACGAGCACATAACTTTCCTTGTTTTCGTACATGTTGGTCTCCGGCCAGGCTCCATAACCCCGGTATCCGGTGCCGTTAAAAATCCGGTTCATTTCCCGGTTCAATTCAAACAGGTCATCCAATACGCTTTGATACATGACTTCCTCCTTGTAATTTCATCATGAAATGCTGATATGATGCGGCCGGGCCTCTTCGGTCTTCGGCACGTTGATATTCAGCACTCCGTCCCGCAGCTCAGCATTGATTTTCGATTCGTCTGCGCCCCGCACGGTGAAACTCCGGGTAAAACTCCCCTGACTCCGTTCAAAGCGGGAGTTCTTGCCCAGACCCTTCTTTTTTTCCTGCTTCCGTTCCCAGGAAACGGTGAGAACATCGTTTCTCAGCTCAATTTCAACCTCTTTTTTCTTTACCCCCGGAAGTTCCAGTTCAATCCGGTAAGAATCCTCCCGGTCCTGGAAGTCGCATTTGGCATTGAGCATCTTTCGCATGTTCCCTGAGATGTCGCTGGAAAGATGTCCCGGAAGATTGTTCCAGTCCGCATCAAGCATGGAAGGAACATCGTTCCAGAAGTCTCTGAACAGGCTCAGTTCACGACTCATAATGTACCTCCTCTCATATGGTTTCCGGTATCAACCGGTTATTAATGATATTGCAAAATATGTGCCAATTTTTATCCTGCATGCACAGGTTTATAAAATACTATATTGTATTAAGATACGTAGATTCATCAGGGCGGTTCGCTCTGACGGAACGGGGTGGAGCGGGGGGTGATCCGGGCAAAAATGCTACATCCTGAAATTTCATCCCGATCCCTTCTGGGTAAAAATGACACAGAAATCCGGTGGCGGATCTGACGAATGGAGCATCTTTTCAGCCTGTCAGCGGCTTCCCTGTGGGGGAGCAGATAGATCGGTGGAAGTTTTCTTTTGACAGCATTCATAAAGGGGGTTAGTCTTTTTATTAGAGCTATGAAAATCTGTGTAGTACATCCAATGCGTCACACATCTCATTCCACTCAAGCAACATCAATGGGGCGCCTCAGGAAACGCCGTTTGGACTTCACCGGTATGTTTCCGCCGCTTCCGAGACATCGAATGACGGGCAGGGTATTACCCGCATCCGGTACCAAAGAATCGACGAAAACACTGCCGGGAGATATGTACAAGCGAAGTTCCTGATGCGTTCTGTAACGACATTTCAGGAGGAATTGTACGATGGCTGAAAAACGAGTGTATTTTTTTGGTGGAGGGCAGGCTGAGGGATCTGCAAAGATGAAAGATCTCCTCGGTGGTAAGGGAGCGAACCTTGCGGAAATGACCAGTCTGGGCATACCGGTGCCTCCGGGGTTCACCATCACGGCAAAGATGTGTGAACAGTACTACAAGAACGGCAGAAAGAATTCCGATGACCTGGTGGAAGAAGTTGAAGAGCATCTTCACCGTCTGGAATCCACTGTGGGCAAGAAGCTCGGGGACAAGGATTCCCCTCTGCTGGTTTCGGTCCGTTCCGGTGCTGCGGTTTCCATGCCGGGCATGATGGACACCATCCTTAATCTCGGATTGAACGACGAAGCGGTTATCGGTCTGCAGAAAAGCACCAATAATGAACGTCTGGCCTGGGACAGCTACCGCCGCTTCATTAATATGTTCGGAAATGTGGTGATGGGCATCCCCCACGAAGAATTCGAAAAGGAAATGGACAAGGTCAAGTACAAGAAGAACGTGGAAGAAGACGTTGATCTTGACGCCAATGACCTGAAAGAGCTTGTGAAGCTCTACAAGGCACTGTATAAAAAACAGACCCATGAAGACTTTCCCCAGGATCCATTGGACCAGCTCTGGAAGGCAATTAATGCCGTTTTCGGCTCCTGGAACAACCCCAAAGCAATAAAATACCGGAAAATCAATGATATTAAGGACCTTCTGGGTACGGCGGTGAGCGTTGTAGCCATGGTTTTCGGAAACTTCGGGGATGACAGCGGAACCGGGGTATGTTTCTCCCGTGATCCTTCAACCGGAGAGAAGATGTTCTATGGTGAATATCTGATGAACGCCCAGGGAGAGGATGTAGTTGCGGGAATCCGTACGCCCAAGCGCATTACCACCCTGCAGGACCAGGATCCCAAGCTGTTTCAGACCCTGGTGGATGTTAAGGATCGGTTGGAAAAGCATTACCGGGATATGCAAGACATGGAGTTTACCATTCAGGAAGGCAAGCTCTATCTTCTCCAGACCCGGAACGCCAAGCGTACCGGCGCAGCGGCCATCAAGGTTGCGGTTGATATGGTGAGCGAAGGTGTGATCAGCAAGGAAGAGGCTCTGACCCGGGTTACCCCCCTCCAGCTTGAGCAGGTATTTCATCCTGCAATTCATCCTGCGACCAAAAAGAAAGTGAAAGCCATTGCCAAGGGTCTGAACGCCAGCCCCGGTGCCGCCACCGGTCAGATCGTGTTCAGTGCCGATGAGGCCGAGGAATGGCATGCCGAAGGCAAAAAGGTTCTTCTGGTACGTCCGGAAACCAGCCCCGAAGATATCGGCGGTATGGACGTTGCAGAAGGGATTCTCACATCAACCGGGGGAATGACCAGCCATGCTGCGGTGGTTGCCCGTGGAATGGGAAAACCCTGTATTGCGGGCTGTAAGGAAGCCCAGATTGTAAACAAGAAAATGGTGATCAAGGGTCAGGAGTTCAAGGAAGGCGACTGGATCACCCTGGACGGCGCCAGCGGCGAAGTGTTCGAAGGCAAGCTTGAGCTGAAGGAACCGGAAATCAAGGGCGAACTGACAACATTTCTCAGCTGGGCCGATGAAGTGCGCATCCACAGCTATCGGGCTTCCAAGGGACTGAAGGGATTCGGCGTTCGCACCAACGCGGATACTTCCACCGACGCCCAGCGGGCCCGGGACTTCGGCGCGGAAGGTATTGGACTGTGCCGAACCGAGCACATGTTCTTTGAAGAGGAAAAGATCAAAATTTTCCGGGAAATGATTGTAGCCGCAGATGATGAAGCCCGGAAGAAAGCGCTGGATAAACTTCTGCCCCTGCAGCAGAAGGATTTTGTGGGTATATTTGAGGTGATGAACGGCTTTCCGGTGACCATCCGGCTGCTGGATCCTCCCCTCCATGAGTTTGTGCCCAAGGATGATGATCAGATCAAGGAGCTTGCAAAAATAGCCGGGATATCGGCCCAGGCGCTGAAAAACAAGATCCGTTCCCTCCACGAAGAAAATCCCATGCTGGGACACCGGGGTGTGCGCCTTGGTATCACTTTTCCGGAAATCTACCGCATGCAGGCGGAAGCAATTATGCGGGCAGCATGTGAAGCTGCTCTGAAAGGCGTACAGGTATATCCCGAGATCATGATCCCCCTGGTGGGACATATCCGCGAACTGGAAATCATGCGGGGCCATGTGGAGGAAGTGGCGAAGAAGGTGCTCCAGGAAACCAAGGCGAAGATCGACTACAAGATCGGCACCATGATCGAGGTGCCCCGTGCAACGCTGGTGGCCGATGAACTTGCCCACCATGCTGACTTCTTCAGCTTCGGTACCAACGACCTGACCCAGATGACCTACGGCTTCAGCCGGGATGACGTGGGCAGCTTTGTGCCCCAGTACATCCAGGAGGGAATTCTCGAGGATGACCCCTTCGCCAAACTGGACCAGGAAGGTATCGGTCAGCTCATCGAACTGGGGATCGGCAAAGGCCGGGATACCAACAAGTATCTGAAGATCGGTATTTGCGGTGAGCACGGCGGAGAACCGAGCTCGGTGGATTTCTGCTATCGGGCGGGAATGAATTACGTGAGCTGTTCTCCCTTCCGGGTTCCGGTTGCACGGCTTTCTGCGGCTCAGTCAGTGCTGAGCAATCAGAAATAGGTCATTGAAACCGGCCACAGAAAAGGCCGCTGAAAAAGACCACTGAATAAAATCATAGAAACACGCTGAAATGATGCTGCTGCTGCCCCGGGGCAGGGCAGCCGCCGCCGGGACTCTGCTCCCGGCGGTTTTTTTTGAGGCTATGATGAAACAGGTTTGTGATGGAATTTTGAATGAGTTTCCGCTAATCTGAAGATATCGAACAACATACCACCCATACCCGGAGTATCACGGAATTCCTGCCAAGGGGGCAGAGTCCCGGTATGAGCAGCCCCAAGTGGGGAACAGGATAACAGTATGCTGAAATCAATATCGCGGTTTTTCGCCGCCATCAACGGCTACCAGCGGCCAGGGGAGCTGGCTGCCGGAGCTGCCTGCGGGGTGATTCTGGGAGTGCTTCCCGGAGGAAACGCCAGCTGGTGGATTCTCTTTATTGTATTTGCATTGGTAAAAATCAATAAGGGTGCAATGATTCTGGTGATGCTACTTTTCATGTGGCTTGCAAGCAGTCTGGATCCCCTGCTTCACAGTCTGGGATATGGAATTCTCACCGCTCCGGCCCTGAATCCTCTTTTCACCCGAATGGCGTCACTTCCTCTGGTTCCATTGACCCGCTTCAATAACACTCTGGTAATGGGAGGTCTGGCCGCTGCCCTGCCTCTGTGGCTGATCAGTTACGCTGTGTTCCGTCTGCTGGTGAAATTCTACCGAAGCTACATCCGGGACACTATTATTCGTCCCCGACTTCTCCCCTGGATTAAACGGGTACCGATTCTCCGGCATATGTACCGGGCATTGGAGATTCTCTTCGGCGCAGGGGAGGGTGTATGGCGGTCATGAAAAAGAAGTACACGCCTCGGAAATTCGAAAAGATGCTCAGGAATCTCCACAGTCCCCGACACGTTGAAGCCGTACGGAAGCTCTACCGTGAGGAGGGCAGGGGGTACGTTCTCAGGCAGGATCTGAATAAAGAAGAAAAGAAGCTTCTCAAAGAGGCCCGGGGTATTCTGAAGAAAAACCGGGGAACCATACGGCTGGCACGTGTGGTGCTACTTGGGATTATTTTGGGAGGCCTGATCGTATTTTTCACCGTCTTCCTCAACCCCCTGGTGACCCGGGGAATTCAGAGTGGAATGCAGGCAGTATTTTCCGCCAGAACCGAGATCTCGGGTCTGAATGTCCGACCGTTCCAGCCCTCCATCAGCATAGACTATCTTGCCCAGGGAGATTCATCCCGGCCCTTCCGGAATCTGTTTGAGGTGAGGGATGTGGAAATAGCCCTGAACGGCAGGGCTCTGCTTTCCCGCTCCCTGGTGATCGAAAACATCCAGTTCAGAGATTTGCGATGGGGTGGAGAGCGCACCCGGTCAGCCGCCCTTGACCCCGCCGGGGATGAGACTTCGGAGAACGGTTCCGCCGGGGAGAATACCCGGGGCGGAGATTCCGGTTCTCCCGAAGAGTCCGCTCCTGCGGGACAGCTCGGCGACGATCTGCTCCAGGCTCTCAGCCTGGATCCCGAGCAAGCCTTTCAGGAGTTTCAGGCCGGATTTGCCGCCCCCCGGGCCATTGAAGAGTTTTCTACGGACATGCAGGATCGGGTTGAAGCATGGGGCGGCCGGGCCAATGATATTGAGACGGAGGTTCGATCGTTTACCGGCCAGTACTCGGATCTTTTAGATACCCGGCCGGAGGATCTCAGGGAGCCGGAAAAGCTTCGCTCCCTGGCCGGCCGTGTGCAGGATGCGGTTCAGGATGCATCGGAGCTGGAGAGCAGTCTTCAATCCAGGGTTACCCAGCTGCAGGAGGAATACGCCGACACCCTGGCCAGGGCGGATGCACTGAGAGAACAGATCAATGCAGACATAGAATCGGTTCGGACAGAAATCGCCGACGTCCGGGATACCGGCGCAGCCGGCCTGGTCCGGGGATTTCTTCAATCCGGACTGGAGGCGCTGTTCGGTGAGAAGAGTGCAATAGTGTACCGGGGCCTGGATATCTACAGGAATTTCAAAGCAAATCAGGATGCTGCAGCGGCTCCGGGCCTGCCGGGCGGGAGGAGACGCCCTCCGTTCAGGGAGGGGGGCGTGGACATTCAGTTCGCCCGGTCAAGCTATCCGGCATTCTGGCTCAAACGGGCGGAAGGAGGGGCATCTCCGGAGAACGGTACACCCCAGCGACTGGAACTGCGGAATCTGAGCAGCCGGCCGGAAATCGGCGGCGGTTCAGAGGATGGCGGATTTCGGCTCACCTATGAGGGTAGTATCGGGGTGCCCATGAACCTTGAGGTGACAAGGGGTGCCAATGAACTGGAAGAGTTCCAGATTCGACTGAATGCCAGTGAACTGAACAGCCGGGTTGAACAGTTGCCGGATTTTTTCCGCATCAGCCATATACGCACCAGTGGAACCTTCCAGGGAAACGTGGTGCTGGCTTCCCAAGGCCGATTGAACCTGGATACCGAGTTCCGCTTTTCCCAGGTTGATGTGACCCCGGCTCAGCAGACGGAGAACGCAAATAATGAGTCACCCGGCTCGGAGCTGCTGAACTCCCTGCCCATACGAATTGCCCAAAGCCTGGAAGCCGCAGATGAGCTGAATATCGCATTCAAGGGAAGAAGGATGGAGGATGCCTGGGAAAGCACCAGTTTGGAGAGCAACATCCCGGGAATTCTCTCGGGGACCGTGGATGAAATTATCAGTCAGCAGCTGGAGCTTTTCAGGGAAGAACTGAACGCACGGATCGAATCATACAGACAGGAATTGGCAACCCGTCTTGAAAATATCTATGCCCCCGCAGGAGATATCATCCGGGAGGCCGAGCTGGATCTGGAAAATCTGGAAGATACCCGTGCAGAACTGCAGGACCTCCGGGAACAGGCTCTCAACAGGGTGGAAAACATAATCGCCGAACAGGCGGCGGCAGTTGAAGAGGCCGCCCGGGAAGCAGCCAGAGAGGCCGAAGAGACCGCCCGTAGACAGGCCGAGGAAGCCGAAGAAGCGGCCAGAGAAGCTGCCAAAGAAGCAGCCAGAGAAGCAGCCAGAGAAGCAGCCAGAGAAGCAGCCAGAGAGGCGGCCGAGCGGGCAGCCGAAGAAGCCGAATCCAGACTGCCCTCCCTGCCGGGGTTTTAATCCGGGACCGGATATATTAATCCGAGCCCGAACGAACGGCTGAGCTGACCGGGGTATCCGGGTGATTCCCCCATTCCAGCCACGACCCTGCATAATTTTTCACCTCAGAATATCCCAGATACCTGAGGGTGAAGTAGCTGTGTGAGGAGCGGGTTCCGCTTCGGCAGTATACAATTACGTTCTGACCGGGTGTAACGCCCCTGGATTCATAGAGCTTTCGCAGATCCTCTTTGGGTTTGAATCTGGGGGTGAGAATATCCTCAAGATGCTCCTGCCATTCAATATGAACCGCTCCGGGAATGTGGCCGTTTTTTTCGGCAGTCACCGTTTCGCCGCTGTATTCACCGGCGCTTCGGGCATCCACGATGGCGGTGTCGCCGGCATTCAGTACATTCAGGACATCCTCCAGCTCTGCAGTGGCCGTATTCTCTCCGGACCGGGTAAACAGGCCGTCCGGGTTTGCCGCCTCCGTTTCTGACGCTGCGGAGCCGTTTGTTACATTCTCATTACCGGTCTCTTCGGGAAGATTCTGCTGCCGCCAGGCCGGCCAGCCTCCGTCCAACAGGCTGATATTCTTCCGTCCCAGACTTTCAAGGATCCAGAACAGCTTGGCGGAGGGCACCAGCCCGCTTTCATCGTAGAGCAGAAGGCGGCGGCTGCTGTCGATTCCCGCATGACGGATTGTCCGGATCAGTTCTTCTTCCGGGAGCAGATCTCCCGCGGGAGACTCGGGATCCTGGAGTCCTGCTACGCTGATGCAGGCCGCACCGGGGATGTGTCCCCGGGAATACTGGTCTTTCCCGCGGCAATCAACCGGGAGGATTGCTCCTTCCCTGATCAGGCGCCTTGCTTCATCTGTGTGTATGAGCAGTTTGTTGATTTCCATGTATTGATCCTTTCCGGGGCGTGTTTCATCGGACTGCAATAATCTGCCGTTGTCCAGGGTTCTGCTATTCCGCCTTCTCTATGAGCACCTTCCAGTGCCCCCGGCCCAGTTTGTCCACACTGAGTACTTTATGTCCTTCCAGGTCCAGGCTGCGGGGTACGTTGGCCGCAGATTCGCTGTTTCCAAGGTGAACCTCAAGAATCTGCCCGTTTTCCAGTTCCTGAAGACCCTGCTGGGATTTTGCCAGGGTGAACGGACACACTTCGTCCCTGAGTTCCAGTGTTTTATTGCTTTGAATATCTGTCTTTGACATAATTTTCTCCCCGGCAGTCTTATTTTCCCGGCCCTGGCCTCCAGGCCGGGCCGGGAAAAAAGCTGCCTGCTGATCGGGTTGCTATGACCCTGCAGTTGGTGCTGCGTTATGATTCCACTGCTGTGTCGGGATGGTTGCCCCAGTCCGCCCAGGATCCGTCGTAGAGCCGGACATTCTGGTATCCCGCCACCCGCAGCGCCAGGTAGCTGTGAGCTCCCCGTACGCCGGTCTGGCAAAGAGTTACCGCCTCAACTTCTTCTGAGCTCAATGCCGTTTCATACAGGTTTTTCAGGGATTCAGAATCCAGGAATCCCCCTTCGCTGCTCTGGTTTGCCGTCCACTCCAGATGAACGGACCCGGGGATGTGGCCGCCTTTTTCCGCCCTCACGTCGCTGCCGCTGTACTCATCGGCGCTGCGGGTATCGATTACCACCAGGTTCTCATCATCCAGCCTGCTGCTGATGTACTCCCGGTCTGCAATCAGTTCGCTCTGAACGTCAGCGGTAAAATCACCGGTTTCCGGCAGCACTGCCTGGGTGGACAGTTCGAGGCCCGCTTCCTGCCAGGCTGCAAGACCGCCGTCCAGTACGTGCACATTTCCATGGCCCAGGTATTCCAGAGCCCAGAACACACGTGACGCCCACAAGCCGTGTCCGGCGTCATAAATCAGCACCGGCGTGTCATTCGATACTCCGATATCCCTGAAATTCCTGGCGACCTGTTCAGGATCAGGCAGCATTCCGGGAATGCCGTCCACCTCAGCCCACACCAGAGACCGGCCGGCCTGAACTGCTCCCGGGATGTGTCCTGCCCGGTAATCTTCGAGACTCCGGGCCGCATCGATAATGGTAATATCCCCGCTGAAATCTGCGACCCATTGGGGGCTCACAAGAATTTCATCTGAAGCCGTCCGCTCTGCTCCCGGGGAGGAGCATGCCACGGCGCTCAGTAAGAAAAATGCGGCAGCAGCGATCATTCCGGTTTTCCGGAAATTTCCCAAATGTAATGTGTGTACCTTCGCCATGATGTACCTCCTCCGGCGAATAAATATATTTTGCAGTCTATGCGACTGCCTGTGGCCCTTTAGCGGCCTTTTTCGATCCGTTGAAAACAAACCAGGTGGCAACCCAGCATCCTGCCATGATGCTCAGCACACCCAGGGCGGAGCCAATACTCAGGGCTGAAACACCGCTGATACCGTGACCGATATTGCAGCCGCCCCCCAGTGCTGCCCCGCTGCCCATGAGAAGACCTCCGGCACTCTGTCGCACCAGGGTTGATCCCGGGGGCAGGGAAAGCCGGGTCTCCCCCTCGATCCAGGCTGATATGTATGAGCCCAGGGGAACGCCCAGAAGAATATAGAGGGGCAATCCAACCCCCGAACCGTCACCGTCGGTGATGACATCCATGAACGCCCAGCTGGGCTGGGTGAACGAAAGACCGAAGTTTCTTCCCAAGGCTCCGGAAACCGCCCATACTGCCAGGGCAAGAACTCCCACCAGGATGCCGGTCTTTTTCCAGCCCCAGCCGATCACGAAATTCTGCCGCGGCGCCCGCAACAGCGGAATAATCAGGGCAGTGAGAAGAACTCCCACAACAAGCCATTGGGCGGCAGGAGTCTCGGCTCCCGCAAGATCAAAGAGGGTTGGAGCGCTGCCGTCGCCGCTGAGAGAACCCAGAATTCTGGGGCGGCGAAGCGCAGTCTGCAGCGGATTCAGTATTCCCCCGTTCATCATCTCCGTTCCCAGCAGAAAGAACAGCAAAGCCGCCCAGGAACCCAGCATGCCCCGTCCCGCCCGGTAATATGTTCCGCTGGCGCATCCGCCTGCCAGAACCATCCCTGCGCCGAATATCAGCCCGCCGATTATCAGAGCTGGCCAGAAGACCGGTGCCACCGAGGGGGTAACCACCCCGATCTGAGAAAGCAGGGTCACGCCGGGAATATTTATCAGCAGCACAATCAGCCAGCTTCTCAGCAGACTCCGGTCTTTCTCGAACAGAATGCTTCGGAAGGCGGTATTCATGCAGAACCCCCCTTTCTGAAGCACCCAGCCCAGGGCCGTTCCCAGTGTCAGCCCGGCAATAATGGTGATAAGCGTGTTCGATTCCATTGGTTCCTCCGTTTTCAGTTGTTCCGGTCCGGAATTCGTTCAAAAACCCGACGGGTTAAAAACATGCGAAGCTGCCGTCCCTGCGGATTACTGCGGTACGGAAGAGATCCCCGGCCGTATCAGAAACCGCAGCTGTATCAGAGGCTGCATCCGTATCAGAATCAAAAAGACGGATGAGCTCTCTGCCGCCGGAAATGCCGTACCATTGCCCGGAATCTCCGGGTATCAGCACGCCTGAAGCACCGCTGACCAGGCTCCGGGCAGTCCCAGGCAGTGCAATACGTGCCCCGGGCTGGGGGATTCCCTGTTCCTTCCATGCATCCGGATTTCTTCCGGCGGAATACACATCCACACCGGTTCGGTCAGCGGTTAATGCGTATATCCGGCCATTGTGCTCGATTATGTCCCCGGAATAGCCGGGTGAAGCCGGATCGGTCTTTTCTGTTGAGGTCCCGGACTGGTTTTCGGTATGTTCCAGGGACCTGGGATCCAAAACCCGCAATTCTCCCCGGGAAACGGCCAGCAAAACTTCACCCTTTGAAGCCTGAATAAGTCCCTCCACAGGTTCTCCATAGCGGGCAATCTCCTGAAGATTTGCGGTAAAAATGCTTCTGAGGCCGTTTTCCCCCCAGGTGTAGATCAGGCGTCCGCTGCCGCCCATCAGTCCCCTGTTGTGAATATCACCAGCAGGAGCATTCAGCGAAGGACGAATCTCAAGCATTTCGTGTTGATATTCCTGAACTGTGCTTCCCCGGGTTTCATCTTCAAAAAAAGCATAGAGTCTGCTGCCGTCGGAAGAAAAAACCAGTTCTTCAACCCCAGATGCAGAGATCTCATTGCGTCGTTGAAACTCAAAGGTTTCGGTGCTGAATACATCCAGGTAGGGGGCATCCTTGTATGCCACAAAAACAGATACTCCCCCCGGGGTGGGGCGCAACACCGACGGCCTGAATTCCAGCGTTCTGCTGGCCAGATGCCTGCCGTTCCCGCCGTCATAGAAGCTGAGTTTTTTCTCCTCTTCGGAAATGGCGGTTATGACATGAGTCTCGGCGGCGGATACAAATCCGGTCCCGCCGGGATGACGGGCAACCCCTGCAGCTGAAATGCTGAGAAGGATGGTGACTGCTGCTGCGATCACAGGTCCCAGGGGAAATGCGATGCCGTGCTTCCTGCTTTGTCCTGACATGAAAACCTCCGGGGAAGTCCCTCTGCGCTATGAATCCAATGAACCCGGCATTCAAGAACCAAAGTTGAAAAGGCTGATGCTCCGGGCTCCCGTTCTCTCAATTCACAATGCCTGCTTCAAACTTAACAATGTCAGTAAGTATACTAAACAAAGTAATAAGGTCAAGTATATTGAGAGGGGTTTTTCAATTTTTCGGGTTTATGAGGATGAAACGGTAAAAAATACTTGTAGATGCAACATTTTGCTTTCTCACAGAGCCGGTCAATAGTATATTTATGGCATGGATAAGCCCAGGTATCCCGACGAACCACAGCAGCCGGTTTCTCGTGCCACCGTACCGGTGCAGTTTATCAAATCCCTGTTCACCGCCTGGGCGGCGTTTTTCCTGGATTGGCTGGTTCTGGAGATACTTATTGATCTTACCGGGCTGGTTCCCAGCATTCTCAAACCCGCGAGCTACATTACCGCACTGATCTTCACCTTCCTGCTGTCAAAATACTGGATATTCAAACCCCGGGGACGGCATGCCACAGCCACCGAATCTCTTCTGTATGTCCTGGGAGCCGTGGTTTCTCTGGGGATTGCCGCAATGAGCATTCATACCCTCTCCGAACGCTATGCCGTTTTGGATTACCGCCTTGCCAACGCACTGGGTATGGCTCTGGTGTTTGTCTGGAATTTTTTCTACCGGAGAGTGGTGGTGTTTCCCGCCTCATCCGCCCCCTCATCCGCAGGTGCCCCGGCAGCAGGACCAGTAGCAGGACCAGTAACAGAAGCAGTAGGAGGACGAATAACAGGACGTGAAACAGCAGCGGGAGATACGGATTTGGTATGATACAATAATCCCCGGATGCAGATCATACAATACAGGGAGTTTCAGCATGAGAACCAGGCAAATCCTTTTAGGTGTTACCGGAAGCATTGCGGCATACAAGTCCGCCGAACTTGTACGATGTTTTATCAAGGCAGGTGCGGATGTGAAAGTTGTGATGACCCCTGCGGCCGGAGATTTTATCACCCCCCTTACTCTTTCCTCCCTCTCCAAAAACCCGGTGAGCAGCGCGTATTTTGATCCGGAAACCGGTGAATGGGACAGTCATGTTGAACTGGGCCTGTGGGCTGATGCAATGGTGATTGCACCGGCGTCGGCTAATACCCTTTCGTCCATGGCTGCAGGCGGCTGCGACAATCTCCTGCTGGCTGCCTATCTTTCCGCACGCTGTCCGGTGTATGCCGCTCCTGCAATGGATCTTGATATGTATGCCCACCCTGCAACCAGGCGCAGCCTTTCCATACTCCGGGAAGACGGGGTGCGGATTATCGAACCCGCCGAAGGCGAACTGGCCAGCGGACTCAGCGGTAAGGGCCGGATGGAGGAGCCTGAAACTATTGCCGCCCGGATCCTGGAAGACCTGGATAACGGCTCCCGCGCCGCCGATGCTGCCGGTTCAGCTCCCGGGGATCATGATCGTTCTGACCCGGGGCCGCCCCAGTTGTCGAAGTCCGCCTCCCTTAAGGGGCGAAAGGCCATGGTTACCGCCGGCCCCAGCTATGAGGACATAGACCCTGTCCGCTACATCGGCAACCGCTCCACGGGCAAAATGGGCTATGCAATCGCCGAAGCACTGGCATCTGCGGGCGCCGATGTGACCCTGATCAGCGGTCCCTCCCGCATGAGTACCGCCCATCCCGGGATCCGGCGGATCGATGTTCGTTCGGCACAGCAGATGTACGAGGCTGCACGGGATCACTTCCCCGATTCGGATATTGCCGTTCTGGCTGCTGCGGTGGCGGATTACCGCCCGGCCTTTCCCCACCGGCACAAGATGAAAAAGCAGTCCGGAGCCATGAGTCTGGAACTTGAGCGCACCGTGGATATTGCCGGCTCTCTGGCTGAAATCCGCAGGGATCATCAGTTCATTGTGGGGTTTGCTCTGGAAACCCGGGATGAAGAGGAAAATGCCCTCACCAAACTCCGGAAGAAGCGGTTTGATATGATTGTGCTCAACAGTCTCAACACCCCGGGGGCGGGGTTCGCCCACGATACCAATTCGGTAACCATCTATTTTTCCGACGGAAGCAGAGAGGAGGGGGCGCTGAAATCCAAAATACGGGTAGCCGAAGATATTGTCTGCCACATAGTCGAACGCCTCCCTTCCGTTTCTCACAGCGGTTCCGGTGTCGTACTCAAAAGCGGGCTGGACGGTTCTTCAGCGGATGAATCGGGAGGCAGGGCATGAGCGAACCATCCTTCTCCGGAAAGCCCGACGCAGAACACCCCCAGGTGCAAAGATCCGCCGGCAGCGGACCCAGGCCTCTGCACCAACTGTCCGGCATCGATATGCGCAGGATTATCGCGGGAAAAAATCCCTCCCTGGCTGCGAAAATCCCCGCCGTGCTGCTTCGCCGCCTTGAATCCCTGCTGCATGTCCGTGAGTTGAATGACGCCCTTGCCCGCTTCGGACATTTGCGGGGGGCGGATTTCATCAATGCCGCACTTGATTATTTTGAGGTGAAAATAACCATCCGCGGGGAAGAACATATTGCAGGCCTTACCCGTCCGGTACTGGTTGCCAACCATCCCCTGGGAGGCCTGGACGGGCTGGTTCTTCTTTCCGTACTCTCCCGGCATTACCCTGAAGTGAAGCTGATGGTGAATGATTTCCTTATGAATATTCCCAATCTCAGAGAGCTCTTCGTCCCGGTGAATAAACTCGGGGGAAACCGGCAGAACCAGCAGCTGTACCGGGACCTGTTTGCCTCCCAGGCAGCCCTGCTTCACTTCCCGGCCGGCCTGTGCAGCAGAAAAAAAGGCGGAAAACTCAGGGATCTTCCCTGGAACCGAAGTTATGTCCGTCTGGCCCGGGATACCGGTCGTCCTGTCGTTCCGGCGTTTTTCGCCGGCACCAACCGGAATCTCTTTTATAGAACGGCAAATCTGAGGCGATGGTTCGGTATCGGATTCAATATCGAAATGCTTCTGCTGGTGGATGAAATGTTCCGAAAGCGGGGCAGGGTACTGGAGACTCGAATCGGGAGAGGATATTCGGCGGACGAATTGAAAGAGGGGGATATTAATGAATGGAACCGGCGGATCCGCCGGGATCTGTATTCTCTTGATATTTCCGCCGGGAGAAGAATATGAGGCTTCCCAAGTTCCTGAAATGGGAATTCTGGCCCTTCCCCCTGGTGTATATCCCCGTGTACTTCAGCATTCTCTTTCACGGAATTGCCCGGGGAAAGCTGACCTATTTCCTGGCGGCCAACCCGGGAATGAAGTTCGGCGGATTTGTGGAGTATTCAAAATACGAATCCCTGAAAGTTCTTCCGCAACGGTATCTGCCGAAAACCCTGTTCTTTCCATCCCCTCCCGATATGGATGAACTCCTGGAAGCCATGGCCGATTCCCGGCTGGAATTTCCCGTAATTCTCAAACCGGATGTGGGAGAGAGAGGATACGGAGTGGAAAAAATCCGTGATACCGTGGAAGCCCGGAACTATCTGAATGTTGCCCGGCGGGCGCTTCTCCTGCAGGAATACATCCCGGATGAACTGGAATACGGGGTAATGCTCGTACAGGATCCCCGGAGCAGGGAATTGAGAATCACATCCATCGTACAGAAGCAGGGACTGGAGGTTACCGGCGACGGCACACGGAGTCTTGAAGAATTGGTGAAGGCCGACGACCGCTGCAGATATCATATCAGCATGCTGAAACGGCGCTATGCAGAGCGCTGGGAGCAGATTCTCCCGGCGGATGAGCGGTTCAGGCTTACAGAAATCGGCAATCACGCCCGGGGTGCCACCTTCCTGGATGCAAACCGGCTTATCTCACCATCCCTGGCGGAGACATTCGCACCCCTTGCGGCGGCAATGCCCGGGTTTTATCTGGGAAGGCTGGATATCAAGACAAAGAGCGAACATTCCCTGCTCCGGGGAGATTTCAAAGTGATTGAGGTGAACGGGGTTAACAGCGAGCCGGCTCATATCTACGACCCGAATTACGGCCTTCTCAGGGGCTGGAAGGATCTCCTGACACATTGGAAAGACGTGGCGATAATCTCAAAAGCCAATATGGAAGCCGGTCATTCTCCTGAATCTGCCCGCCGCCTGTTCAAGGAAATCCGAAGCCATTACTGGCAGAAAAAATGAAACCTCCGAAAGGAATACCTGAAAATTACATTCGGAAAAGGAGCCATATATGAAGACTCATATGAATTGGAAACGAATAGCAGCTTTGCTGCTTGTTTGCTGCATAGTCAGTATGAATACGGTGAATCTGTTTTCCCAGGGGGGGATGGTTTCAAGAGGCGAACCAGCCTTGAAAGGATACGATCCGGTTGCCTATTTCACCTTGGGAGAGGCCCGGGAGGGGGATCCTGAAATCACCCGCATGTATGACGGCAGGACCTACCGCTTCATTTCACAGGAGCATCGGCAGATGTTCATTGCCGATCCACAGGCGTATCTGCCGGAATACGATTCATACTGCGCCTATGCAGTGGCTGGCGGTTCCCTTGCTCCGGTGGATCCCGAGCAGTGGGTTATTCACCAGGGGCGCCTGTTTCTGAATTTCAACCGGAGAACACAGCGGAGATTTGTGAATGATCTGGAGGGCATGATCAATTCTGCGGATGAGAACTGGCCTGCACTGCAACCCCGTAGCTCAGAGGATCAGTAAACGGAGGATCCGGGTAATAGTGCAGCAGGGCTTCATTCTGATCCAGGCAAATTTCGGAAATTGATACGGTGTGAGCGTCGCTTCTGCTCATGCAGATGGCTTCATCCGGCCGGCGGGAGGATGTACGCCGATGAAAGTCTGCAAACTTTTTCGGATCCCACTGAGGTCCGGCGCCGCCGGCTTCACCCAGGAAGCGTTGAAACTGCTCTTTCCGCTGCGCTGTAATCCGGCCATGCTCAATTCCGCTGCTGGAGATAATTCCCGGCCTGTCACCAGGTACATCAAGTGTTGTGATCATGCTTCCGTCCCACTCCCATGCCCGGGTCAGCCGCTGTCCAAGCAGAACCAGAAAAAACGGGGCATACTCGTGGTTCCGGATTTGCCGTTCAATATCCGGGTGGAGGGGCGGCCGGCCTGATTCCAGCAGGTCCCGAATGAGCAGACCCCGGGACCGCATCCCCGGATCTCTGATGATTTGGTCCCCGGGGTAATTGTTGATTAATGCAAGAAAAAAGCCGTTGCTGTGCACTCCCATCCAGCTTCCGCCGCTGTCGGGGTCCACGGGCATGAGGTAATCACCGCCCCTGCCGTTGAACAGCCTCGGCGGTTCGGCCCGCCCTCTGGTCCTTTGTTCGTCCCTGTTGAAGAAGATCCATCGGGGTGTTCCGCCTGCTGTTTCTGGAAAAAACGTCATGGTACACATGCATTGCTCCGGGTAGTTGAGGTTTTTATCGGGCCGGGAATGGAATTTCCGGAACCGTGTTCATGGAGTTGATATTTATCTCCTGCCCAAAAATGCCAGGGTGGAGGGGGCTATGCCGAACTCCGGCGGCACGGGAATATTTCTGGAATTGAGAACCATGGAAATAATGGCATAGTGGTGCAGACTGTGTTCAAGAACAAATTTCAGCTCTCTCTCCAGAGAACTTTCCATACGATGCATGCTTTCAGAACCGTTTCCTATTGCTATAACGATCGACTGTTCCCGGGAACCCCCGGGGTTGCGCCATTCATTCAGCATGGATTCTATGTCACCCAGAAGCTTGAGAGCGGACTCGGGCCTGTTCTCCACATCCGGATCCCGAATGCGCGTATCGTAATTCAGCACACCCTCGGTGTGTTCACACAGATTCTGATAAAAATTCAGCACATGGCGAAAATGCTTTCCCACGGTTCCGGCGGCACGGGTTCCCTCCAGCGGGCGGGAGTACTCCCCTGCGCTGAGGGAGGCAATCACTTCTCTTCCCTGTTTCAACAACCCCAGATTTTCGTCGATCAGGAAGGTCCGAAGCTCCCCGGCCTCCTGCCCGGCGGAACCTGAGACGCTGTCTGCCCGCCGGGTTTGATGGGTGTTTGTACTCCTGTTTATATCTGACATTTTACCCTCCGCGAATTTGATTTCCGGACGTCAGTATTTCATTATACTCCGGATCTGCTTCCGCTGTATTTCTTCAATTAATTCTATCATCCGGGATTTCTCCGACCAAAGGATGAAATGATTTTCACCTATAAGTGTGTGAAGCGTTGCTCTTCCCCGGGGGATCATGCTCATGGCATACAGGGAGTTTTCATAAGGTACAAGACGGTCCCGGGTGCCGTGAACCAGCACAGCCCTGCCTTTCATCGAATCCCATAACGGTTGGAACTTCCTCAGTTCTTCCTGGTATGCCAGTTTCTCTGCATTTGCCGACTTCCAGGCTCCGGAAAGCATCCAGTTGAAAGGCAGCCAGGAAGCGGGACGGTTAAAGAAGAACAGTTTCTGATCCTCCGGGGATAGGGCCCCTGCGATTATCAGACCGCCGGCAACATCTCCGCCGTAATCCAGAAGCATCCGCATGGCCACCGACCCGCCGAAGGAATGCCCCACCACAAGGGCACCCGGCTCCACAAGGTCTCGGGCAACCCGGGCCTGTGCTTCAAGATCCACAACCGGCTCTCCGTATGCGGAAAACCCGTAGCCCGGCCGGTCATAGGCAACAAGCCGGTATTCTTCCCATAATCCGCTTTCGGTGAAATAGGGCAGGCTGTCATCCAGGGATCCCGGAGCGCCGTGAATGAACAAAATCTGAGGTGCTCCGGGGACTGCACCGGTACTCCGGAGAACCCGCACAGCCTGACCCCCTGCTTCCTCCATACCCAGGGTGAACGGCACCTGGGACCGGGTAAGCCGGGATTCAAGCTTTCTGTCGCTCATCCGGAACGTACCGCAGCCCATGCTCAATAGTAGCAACAGCACTACCGCCACAAAAAGAATCCTGGACACCGCCGCCCGGGGGAAAGAAGGGTTGGATGTATATACAAGGGTTGCCATGGTTCAAATATATGGGTTTTTATAATCAGATCAAGGCATTTTTGGAATGCCCCAAAGAATGTGGAATAAGCCGGAGAGCGCACATCATGGATTGCCTGCCGGTGAGAGTCGTCCATGTGCATTGCACGGCAGTTCACCTCTATTCCGTATATTGAAAAACCCCCAGCCTCCTGCTACTATTTGAATATACATTAGGGGGCTTTCTGTGAAACGTTTTCCGTATTTTCTTGCCGTACTCACCGTGATTTTTTCCGGGCTGCTCATCTCATCCTGCGACGTCTTGGGGTTTACCCAGGTTCCCCTTGTCCCCCTTGGGGCCGAAGGCCGGGTACTCAGCGAAGTGGTGTACTACGGAAGTTATGAAGAAACGGTATTTTCCCCCGACGGGACATATGTGGAAAAATATTATGACTATGAGGATGAAGCCTCGGATCTGGACGGAGACCTGGAGACCGGCGAGGGGAGAGTTTTGGTTGAAACCTACTCCGGAACCTACGCATTTAACCGGGAAAACCGCACATTAGGCCTCTCGTTGGCAGAATACAGTGCCGCACCCTTTGAAACCAGCATGGAGCTGGAAGTCACGGCCACCTTCAACGCACTCCCCGGAAAAGACGGCTTGTATCAGGTTTATCTGAAAAATGAAGATGGGGAATGGGTGTATTCAGAGGATATCCTGGACGGGGAATTCAGGGATGTTTTTGTTCAGACCTATACCATTGAAAACGGTGAGCGCATTACCCGCCTGGATTATTATGAAGATAACTACAGCGGGCCCGATGGTGAGCTTGAACCCTACGGGGAGCAGGAGACGGTCTACGGCATAACCCGGCAGTTTCCCGGGGGATTCCGCAGGGGCACTACCACCACCTTCTACACCGAAGTGACCGGCGACCGGGTGCGAATGTACGACTATTCCAGCGACAGCTGGGGTTCGTGGTCCGACATACTCACCCCCGGGCTGAACAGCTTTGTATTCACCCACGGCGGCGATTATATGTTCGCTGCCGACACCCACCTGATGGCCACCCGGGGCCTGGCCTCAGCCCGGACGCTCAGGTAGTCTCAAACGCCCGGCGGAATCCGGGCAGACTCCCCTGAATGATCCGTTCATCCACACAGTAGGAGATTCGGAAATAGCCGGGCATGGCGAAGCCGCTTCCCGGCACGGTAAGAATTTTCTCCTCCACCAGCCGTTCGCAGAATGCCATATCATCGTCCCCGCCGTATCCCCGGGGTACTTTGGGAAACATGTAGAAAGCTCCTTGAGGAAGTTCGAACTCATAGCCGATCTCCCTGAGCCCGTCGGCCAGCAGATCCCTCCGTCGGCGGTATCGTTCCACATCAACTGCACATCCGTCTATTTCTCCCACAATTCTCTGCATGAGTGCCGGGGCATTGGTGTAGCCCATGTTCAGGGTTGCTCCGGTCATTCCCGCAACGATTTTGTCCCGGTCCTCGGCCAGAGGATGCACGGCCGCCCAGCCGATCCTCTCCCCGGGAATGGAAAGGGACTTTGAGTAGGAATAGCAGATGATGCTGTGGGGGTAGGCCTGAAACACCGGAGGCACGGGTTCTTTCCGGTAGATGATTTCTCTGTAGGGCTCATCGCTTATGAGATATATTCGCCTGCCGTGGAGTCTGCTCAGGCGTTCCAGCAGTTGTCCAAGATCAGCCAGGCTTTTCTCCGGGTAGATGGTTCCGCTGGGATTGTTCGGCGAGTTGATAATTACCGCAGCAGTTGTTTCATCAATCATTTCCTCAAGAGCGTTCAGATCTATGGAGAAATCCGGCAGTCCGGGCACGATTTCCAGAACACCGCCGTGTACGCTCAGATAGTTGCGGTAGGCCACAAATGCCGGTGCAGGAACCAGTACCCGGTCGCCGGGGTTGACCAGGCAATGAAATGCCAGACTCAAGGCGCTTCCGGCTCCCACGGTCATAATTATACCGCCGGCGGAAATATCCACATCCTGCTCCCTCCGCACCCGTTGGGCGATTTTCTCCCGTACCTCGACCAGCCCGGCATTGTTCATGTAGGCGTGTTTTCCCGGAATGGATTCACCGAGAATTTTCTCAGCTGCGCGGTAAAACTCCGGCGGCGGGGAGAGATCCGGATTGCCGATGCTCAGATCAAACACATTGTCCGCACCGTAGCGTTCCTTCAGCTGCTGTCCCTGGTTGAACATCCTGCGGATCAACGAACCGCCGGATAGTAATTGATCTATTCTTCGCGCCACTGCCATGTATCATCCTTTCCCGGAGGGGCTTAACCGGGTGAAAATGGGCCCCGTCCAATTCAATTATCATAAATCCCTGAGTGCTCCGAATTCCGTAGCTGTGGCTAATCCGGGACCACTCAGTAATCAAGCAACACTTCTCCGTCGAACACATGCCTGGCCGCCGCCCGGGCCAGGGCAAGCAGTTCCATTTCTCCGGGATAAATACGAATCCCGGCGATCCAGGAGCAGTGCTCTGCAATCCAGTCAGAAAGGGGCGGCCTTGGAAGACCCCCGGTGAGAATGATGGCGTCAACCCGGCCCTTCAACACGGCGGCCATGGCCCCGATCTCCTTGGAAATCTGGTACGCCATTGCCCGGTACACACTCTGCGCATTTTCGTCACCGTCCTTTATGCGCCGGATTACCTCCCGGGCGTCATCGGTTCCAAGGTAGGCGTTCAGTCCGCCGGTTCTGGTGAGTGCCTTCTTCAGTTCTCCGGCAGAGCGGTACTCCCCGCTGAAGCAGATATCGATGAGACCGGTGAGGGGCAACGTTCCGCAGCGCTGCGGCGAAAAAGGACCGCCGTCCATGGCGTTGTTCACATCGATAATTCTGCCTCCGGTCATGGGGCCGATTGAGATCCCGCCTCCCAGATGGGCGATAATAAAGTTGAAATCTTCCATGACGCCGCCCATGTCCCGGGCCGCTTCTCTGGCCACAGAGCGCATGTTCAGGGCGTGGAGCTGACATTTCCGTTCAAGGCCCGGCCAGCCGGAATACCGTGCCGGGGGCTCAAACTGATCCACCCCCACCGGGTCCGCAATCAGCGAAGGAATTTTCCGCTGCTCAGCAATGCGCCGGGCCATGAGGGCTCCCAGGTTGGATGCATGATTGCCGTAGCGGGCACTGCTCAGATCCCTGATCATCCCATCGTTGATGCCGTAGCTCCCGGCTTCCAGGGGGCGGGTTAAACCGCCTCTGCCTGCAACCGCTCTGAGCCCGGAGCTGTCATGTTCTTCAAGGAACCGTTCCACCGCCTGCAGGCGGGGTTCAAGCTGGTCAATCGGCTCCATGCTGCTGATATTCCCGTTATGGTCCAGGGATGCCTGTGCCTCTTCTTCCAGTTCCCATTGGCTGCTTCCCCGGTATATTGCCGCCTTGGTGCTGGTGGAACCGGGATTGATAACCAGGAACCGGCTTGGCGAAGCATTGGTTTCACTCTTCATTTCCGCCTGCCTTTCTTCGTTGTTCTGTACTCTCATATTTATCTTCCATTTCAGCCCGGCTCTTCCTGTGTATTCCCGCCGGCTGCTGCGGTAAGCCCCAGCAGTATGGAGTTCAGTTTCTCCCGGGCGCTGTCGCTTCGTGAAAGAAGAATTACCGGAGCCTTCGCACCCAGTATCAGTCCCCCGCCGGCATATCCCGCCAGATAGATCAGGGCTTTTCCCAGGGCATTGCCGGCGGTAATATCCGGGGCAATGAGAATATCCGCATCCCCCTGAATCTTCCCCTCATATCCTTTTGCCTCGCAGGAATCCCTGCTCACCGC
Source organism: Salinispira pacifica (assembly GCF_000507245.1). Lineage (GTDB taxonomy): Bacteria > Spirochaetota > Spirochaetia > DSM-27196 > Salinispiraceae > Salinispira > Salinispira pacifica. The sequence continues at coordinate 1,008,130 of NC_023035.1, forward strand.
AAGATCCAGCGCCATAGGCCCCTGGACGATGCATCGGGGGAAGTCCCCCTCCTCCCAGGCCCGGGTGAGAAGATCTGCATCCGTGGATTCAGGGAGTTTTTCGTTCACCTGTTCGGTGGCCGACAAAAGAGCCACCCTGGGCCGGGGGATTCCAAGAGCGTGAAACAGATCAACTGAAGAGCCGATAATCCGCCGTTTTTCCTCAACACCGGGATGCATGACCATTCCTCCGTCGCTGATCCCCAGAAATCCACCTCCGGGTTTTTCCAGCACCAGACAATGGCTCAGCAAGGCATGCCCGGGATTCAGCTCCCGGCGGTTCAGGAGAGTCTTCAACAGGAGGGGAGTGGGTACCTTGCCCTTCATCAGCAGGTCGGCTGAACCCTCCGCAACAGCGTCAACGGCCCGGTCGCAGGCCTCCTGATCGTTGCTGCAATGCACGATTTCCCCCTCCTTAAGCCCGCTCCCGGTCATGTACCGGCGTATCTCTTCCCGGTCTCCGAAAAGCCGAAAAGAGGCAATCCCCCTTTTTCCGGCTTCGGCCAGGGCGGCGAAAACCTGTTCTCCCCGGGCTCCGGCCACGGCAATGGTTTTCGCATCACCCGCCATCCGTAGTTCAAGTCCTGCGAAACCTTCCATTTCCCGGTTCATACCTGCCTCCCTGCCTTGAATGCAGCAATATTGGTCTGGACCACCTTTTCTCCCTTGGCGGTAAACAATTCTCGAACACCCTGAAGCAGGAAACCTTCATCCAGGGGTATGTGTCTGGAGGCAGCTCCAACCAGAACCATATTTGCCGCCCGGGATGAACCGGCCTCCATTGCAGCTGTTACCGTGTTGATCAGCTCCCCGCCGGCAATATTCCTCACTTCGCCGTGAATATCTTCCAGATTGGGATAGTCGGGGATATTGGTGAAAGCCTCCGCTGCACTTACCACTTTTCCCAGGGGACTCAAATACCGGGTGTAGCGAAGGGCTTCCATGGGCTCCATGCTGAGAATCATGTCCGCTCTTCCGAACCCGATCAAATCCGACGGAATACGGGAACTGCTGATCCGCAGGTGGGCCTGTACCGCCCCTCCCCGCTGGGCCATCCCGTGAACCTCTGACTGACGGACCTGCAGACCCGCGTTCATGGCCGCCGTTGCGATCACCGCCGCCACCGAGAGAATCCCCTGACCGCCCACGCCGGCAAGGATGATGTCATACTTCACCTTCCCGGGAGATGCGCCGGAGGTTTCAACCGGCTGTGCTTCGGCAGGGGCTTCCGGTTCCATCCGGTTTCTCCGTTTCAGAGTCTGAATGCACTCCCGGATGGCGATCACCACCGAAAGTCCCCGGTGGTGAAACTCCTCCTTCAGCCGCCGTGCATTCTCTTCCCGGTTTTTCGGCAGAGGAGTAAGGTCCAGAAGATGCTCCTCATCAACCCCCAGGCCCAGCACCGCATTCCGGATCTGCTGGGAACGCACTATGGTATTTTGGCCGCCGGTCATGGCTGTGGTTTCGTTATCCATAATGATAATGGTCATGGGGATATCTGCGGAGGCCGCATCAGCGAGGCCGGTGAGCCCCGAATGCATAAACGTGGAGTCGCCGATGGTGGCGACAACCGGATGCATGCCCGCCTCCGCAGCGCCCCGGGCCATGGGAATGGAAGCTCCCATGCACAAGGCTGTCTCAATGGTTTTATGGGGAGGCAGGAACCCAAGGGTGTAGCAGCCGATATCGCTGGTCACCAGTTTGCTTGTCTCGTCTTTCAGTGCATCGTTGACTGCATCGAAGGTATCGCCATGGGGACAGGCCTGGCACAACTGGGGAGGCCGCATGGGAAGTTCCATAGCTGCAATTGCGGTCGAGGAGGGTGCTGCAACCGGGGAAGAGGCCGGAGCTGAATCCGGATCCCGCTTTCCGTGTGCTCCCTGAATCTTCCCGGGTATGGCATGCTTCATTTCCGCAAGACCCATGGCCGGACGCACATTATCCGGGTTCAGTTCTCCGCTGGCCGGAACCGTGCCGTCCATCTTGCCGGAAATTGTCAGTTCTGAGGGCAACAGCCCGCAGAGAAGCCGCTCCACATACGGGTAGCCTTCTTCCAGGCAGATGATTCTGCTGCGCCCCGCGCTCAACGAGGCGATCAGTTCCACGGGGATGGGATAGCTTCCGATCTGCAGTCTGGCCGGGGGGACGTCCAGCTCCGGCAGGTTCTCCTCGTAATAATTGCCCCCCAGCCCGGTGGTGATGTACGCCGTGTCTCCTGCAGCATCGCTGTGCTCCAGGCGGTTGAAAGGGCTGGAGCTGCTCCAGGACTCCAGCTCAGGTATCAGATTCAGATGATCGGCATAATGCTTCCTGCTCACAGCGGGGAGAACCATGTAGTCGGTGATCCCGGTAAACTTCTCAGCCGGATTTTCCTTTCTGGCCTCTGCAGGAGTTACCACCGCCCGTGAGTGGGACAGCCGCGTCACAAGTTTTACCATTACCGGGACGTGAAACTTCTCAGAAAGATCAAAAGCCGCCCGGGTCATCTCGTATGCTTCCTGCTGATTCCGGGGTTCAAGGCAGGGCATCCCGGCGAAATCGGCAAACCAGCGGCTGTCCTGTTCGTTCTGGGATGAATGCATTCCCGGATCATCGGCGACCGCCAGCACCAGTCCCCCTTTGATATTCATGAGCACTGAGTTCATGAAGGGATCCGCCGCCACATTCAGCCCCACGTGCTTCATGGTCACCAGACAGCGCCGGTTCATTAAGGATGCCCCAACCGCCGATTCATAGGCGGTCTTCTCGTTGGAACACCAGCTTGCCGTATATGTCCACTGATCTTTCCGGTCCAGCAGATATTCAAGAATTTCCGTGGAAGGTGTGCCCGGGTATCCGTATGCCTGGGAAATCCCTGCATGTATTGCGCCCAGAGCAAGGGCCTCATCTCCCAATAGAACGAGATCTTTCATTGTCAGTCCCCTTTGGTACGTGGTCTCTATTCTTTATAGACCCAAAAGCGGAATTTGGCAAATTCAAGCGAATAAAAGTTGTAATAATTAAAAAATTAACGAATAATATATGTATTATATTAGAACAAAGCTAATAAAATACGGTCAGCCAGTATAAATGGATGAGAAGAGTTATGGATGAAATAAACAGAAAGATCGTCAATCTGCTCCAGCAGGACAGCAGCATTACCAACCAGCAGCTGGCGGAAGCCATCGGCCTCTCCCCGGCAAGCAGCCTGGAGCGGGTTCGCAAACTGGAGCGCAGCGGAGTGATCCGGGGCTATACAGCTCTGATGGACCGGCGGAAACTGGGCAAACACATCAAAGCGTACATATTCATCACCATGCGCCAGCACAACGCCCAGCTGATGAACCGCTTCAATCAGGCGGTTGCGGACCTTCCGGAGGTAATGGAGTGTGACCGGCTGGCGGGTGAAAAGGATTACCTCATGAAAGTGGTTTGCGACAACATCGAAGATTTTGAGGCATTCACCCGTGAACGGCTCACCACCATTCCGGGAATCGACCGCACAAGTTCCACCATAGTGCTCTCCACCCTTGTGGAACGGAGCGGGGTGGAGTATTAAACTAGACATTCCTGAGTTTTCGTATGCTGCTCATTGCTCCGGGAACACCTCCAGAACCTGATATTCTTTAACCTGTTCGTATCCCAGTTTTCGTCCCAGACTGACCGAAGCTTTATTCGCCGCATCCCATGGAACCTTTATCTCCCTTTCCAGCGCAGTATTAAGCCATGCAGCCGCGGCGACGGTTGCCAGTCCCCGGCGGCGCTGTGTTTCAACCGTATTTACCTGACATTCTGCATGGTTGCCGGACCGGATGAATGCCGACGCACCTGCGACTATCTGTGCTGTGCTGCTGTTTTCCATCAAGCTGACTATGCCGGGGAATGAGCGCAGGCGAAAATCGGAGGGATCATGAAAATGATGCTTCGGATGCTCCCAGCCCAGGGATTCCCGGAGTGCTTCAGTATCGGCAGATGACGGGGATTCAAGCTGGTAGTCCGTGTCCAGCCGCCGGGTAACATGGGAATGCAGTTCCCGGAACTGCCGCAGTTCAAAGGAGCTGCAGGGCATATGATACCGCCGGATTTCCCGTACTCCGTCACCATGAATCCGGTGAATCAGTCTGTTCCATTCCGGCGAATACCCCAGTACCGCAGGAAGAACCGGGAAGGAACGAACCAGCTCCTGCGCCCCGGGAGAACCGGCATCTCCGGCAAATATCACCAGTCCCCCGTAGAAAATCCCGGCACAATCTGTTGCCCGGGCGGAATTTCCATGAAGCGTGCCGAACCCGTCCTCCAGGCAGGAGTGGATGCAGGCGTTCCACATGGGGATGTCCTTGAAGAGGGGGAGATAATCATTTCGCTGTGAAGGATCAATGGTATGTACAGAGCTGTTTTTGCTGCTCATCGTTTGTCTCCTGTATTCATTTTACGGTGCACGGAAGCTTGTAAAACGACAACTTCCGGGAGGAGTCGATTCAGATATAGTGCCGTTACCTTTTCTATGCTCTTACTGAGAGTACTGGGGGATTCTGATTATAGTCGAAAAACAACCTGTGAATAATAGGATATAAAGGAGGAAATGATGAAAAATCCGATCAGCCTGAGCGTTGACCGTGGAAGCGTCCGACGAATATAATTCTGCAGACAGTGATCGCGTCCCGCCCCTTGGGGGGGGGCGGTTACCTGTGAACATGCGGTGAATGAATATTTTCGGTAAACCGGGGTACCATGGCAGGAGGCAGACAGTGGAACAGACCATACTTGCCGAGCGGTTTCGTCTGGAAGAGCTGATCGGTTCCGGCGGGGTATCCTCGGTGTACCGGGCAACGGATTTACAGGAACAGATAACTGTGGCCGTGAAGCTTCTTCACCCCCATTTATCCAGGGAGCCGCACAACAGAGCGCTTCTGAAACAGGAAATTGAACTTACATCCACCATAGATTCCCCTGCGGTCATACAGCTGTATGAAGTTTTTGAAGACGGCGATCGGCTGTTTGTTTCCATGGAATTGCTTGAGGGCGGTGATCTGAAAGACAGAATTCTCGATCTCGGTCCTCTTCCGTTTTCCCAGGCATTGGAAATCTGTACTGCCGCTGCCAGGGGATTGGATGCGGCTCACAAACTGGGGATTATCCATTGTGATATTAAACCCCACAACATTCTGTTTGCAGCTGACGGAACCCTGCGGATCAGCGATTTCGGCTTTGCCCGCACAATTTCCGGCTACGCCGCTGACGATGAGCTTGGGGGGAATTCTTCGGGTTTGGGGCTGACCGGCGGTGCCGGTACCCCGGATTATGCCGCTCCCGAGCTCATGGGCAGCGGGCTTCCCGATCCCCGTGCGGACATATACTCACTGGGTGTGGTGCTGTTTGAAATGCTCACCGGCAGGCTTCCATATCAATCCAGCAGTCCCCATCAGACATTGCACCGGCATCTCAACGAAGCAGTGCCGCGCCTTGAGGATAACCGGCCCGGTCTGCCGGAGGAGATGCAAAGCATCATCGACCGTGCCATGGCAAAAATGCCCGGCGACCGCTTTCAGACCGCCGGTGAGTTCGCCCTGGCCCTGGAACATGGACGGACAACACAGATCTCGGTTCAGCCGGACATCCAGACCTGCCCTTCCTGCGGTGCAGGCATGTACAGGGAATTCCCCCTCTGCGTGCGCTGCGGCTATACGGAAGCCCGGATCTCCTCCCAGCCTGATGCTGTAACAACCGGGAGCAGGACCGGAACGCATTCAGATCGGACGTCGGCGCATATTCTCATAGAAGGTCCAGGTGAAATCGGTGAACGCTTGAATCTTGAACATCGCCACAGTCTGGTGGAATACCTGAAACGTCTGGGAAGCGATACCAAAAAGCTTGAGAAACGAATCCCGCGGCTGCCCTTTTTTCTTTTCCGGGGGCTGGAGGCATCCAATGCAGATGAGCTGGCCGCTTCGTTATCACACCAGGGTATTCAGGCGCGGGTAATCCGCAGTGACAATCCTGCAGAAATATCCTACGGACGGAAGAAAATCCTGAAGAAGTTCCGGGCTTTGTATCCCCGGATGCTGCTGGTAGTACTGGGGTTTTCCGGAGGTTTTTACTTCCAGATTTTTAATTATCCCCAGTTTTTTATCCCCCTCATTCTGGGCGGCGCCCTGGTTGTTGCCCCAGCTGCAGTGGTCACCGGGTTCTTCCAGGGGGAGGCAGGCGCCCGAAGTTCTGCCGGGCAGATAAGCGGAGCCTCCCTTGCCCGGCTTGCATCCCGCTTTCACCAACCTCAGGCACGCTCCATTATACAGAGGATAACCGTATCGTTATGTCAGCTGGAAGGTATGCCGGGGATGAAAAAACAGGCGCTGGAGTTTTACCAGGGGTTTCTCGACCTGATCAGCCAGGCTGCAGAACTGGACGCCCAGCTGCACACCCTGGGAAAAGATCCTTCCCAGGCCGATCTGCGAAGCCGTATAGAAACCACATTGCAGCGCTATCTGGACCGCATGCTGCGTTATTCTGTTACCATAGACCGTTACCGATTAGCCGGACGGACCGGAAGTGAAAAACCATCGGATCCGGAAATATCGCCCACACCCTCCGGAGGACCCGTATGGAATTAAATGCTTCCTCATTTCAGCAGTCGGCCCTGACCCGGAATTACCGGATTGAAGATGAAATCAAAGCGGACTCCGTCGCTGTTACGCTCCGGGCCCGGCCGACGGATCCCGGAGACGGGCAGGGGAGGGAGGTTCATATTCATCTTCTCCACTCTCATCTGGAACAGGATCAGGTAATCGTAAACAGCTTCCTTCAGGAGTACCGGATATTCTCTCAATTCGATCATCCCGGTATACCCAAGGTGATGAGTCTGCATCAGTCGCCCCCGGCAGTGGTGGTGGAGGCGGGGGACTGGATGCCCCTCAGCAGCGCTCCTCCCCGGGACTTCGCTTCGGTTCTCGCATATTGCCGCTCTCTGGCAGGGATCCTTGAGTACGCCCATTCCCAGGGGTACGTGTTTCGGGATCTGAACCCCGGTAATGCGGCGGTTCGCCCAGATGGCACGGCGGTAATCCCCGACGGTGCCCGGGGCAGGGTGAAAGATATGCTGGGATTAAGCTCCACCACCATGATCAGTTCTGCGGCTGAATATCTGGCTCCGGAGGTTCTCTATGGTGATAACTGTGATCCCCGTTCGGATCTCTACTCTCTGGGCATGATCATCAAAACCCTCATCGCCGGAGAACCGGGCATACCCGTCCCCCGCTGGTTTGCAGACCTGACCGAATCACTCTGCGGAGAAATCACCAAACGGCCCCGGGATGCCGCCGGTGTACTTGAATTGATGGTAGCCCAGAGTGTTCCAGAACCCGCTCCCGAAATTCCCTGTGCGTATTGCCTGAAAGATTATCCCGCCGAGCTGCCGCTGTGTCCCCATTGCGGCAGGTTACCTCCGCAAATTTCCCGTCATGAACACCCGTCTGAGGGTGAAATTCTGGTACTCAAACAGCTCAGTGAAAAGGAAGAGGTGATTGCTCCCTTTATCCGCCAGCTTACCGCCCTCTCAGGTGATCCCGATTTTACCCCGAATATCCTGACCGGAGATATCAGAATGTACAGCAAGGAAGAACAGAAAAAAGGGATCCGCCTCCCGGCGGTGATAACCGCTGGACTTACCTCCCGGGGTGTCCGCCAGCTTATTGAGCTGCTGGAGCGCCGGAAGCGCTCGGAACTGCATCTGGTGCGCTATCCGGCAGCCAAACGCAGACGCTTCAAATACGGACCCATACTGCCCGAACAGCTTCATCCTCCGCCTTCTCCCGGAATGATTCAGGAAGCGGAAAAAATGCTGACAATGGGCACCACTCCTTCCCCGGCTGCTGTTGAATCAGGACCGGGGGAATTGCACATGTGCATCCTGAGAATCCTGGGAAATGCAGCTCCTGAAGACTGGGATTCACCCACCGTGCGCAGCAAGCTGGATCGGATACACCACATCAACGAAGAAATCATGAAAATTGACCGCATATTGGGTGAAATGAACCTTGGAGACCTCTATACCCGCATACACAGTCTGAACCGCCGAATCGCACGGGAGACCGACACCCGTGAAGCCTCCCGCCTCATAGATGAAAAAACGCATCTTGTAGAAAGCTTCCGGCGATTCCGGCAGGCCGAAATGCAAAAAACCCAGCTGCGACGGGAAGCAGCCCGGTGTCAGCTCGAAGGGAATTCTTAGGGGGCGTATGCTTTTAAAACCAGATCTTTGAGATAGGTATAGGTACGCCTATTGGTCATTTCACCACCCTTTAAATCTCTACAAATCAGGATAGCAGTCTGGTTATTACAGCTTCTTAATTTCCTGTTCGGAAAGGCCGGTAATCTCTGAGATATCTGCTATCGGAAAACCACGTTCCAGCATTTTGCGTGCATCTTCCCGGGCTTTCTGCTGCATGCCCTGTTGCATACCCTGTTGTATGCCCTGCTGTACACCGCGTTGCTCTCCACGCTGCTCAATTCTGTCTACAACTTCTGCCAACATCGTTTTTACCTCCGTTAACTGATTTACCTTGTCGATGTCCCTGTTCTCAAGGGATCCTCGGAACATCCGGTTGATCCAGTGGCTGAATTGACGCAGCTGTTCAGGCTTCTCCTCGGCAATCATGGAAATTGCTTTGTCTATTGTCCGCCGCAATGCCGCATCATCCTCCTGCTGCTCCAGATAAATGATGGCTGCTACCAGACCCTTGATGCGCTCCAGTTTTTCCGGTGGGATATCACGCTCAATAATCGGGTAGTAAGCAAAGCTTGGGATGTACTTCTGCGGAATCTCTGGTGCAATCAATTCACTGATATTGAACGGCACCGTCCAGGGGAGGCTGCCGTTGTACAGGAGAACCGGAAAAACTGCCGGCAGCAGCCCCTTTGTACTGCTTCGAAACAACTGGTCGTACAGCTGCAGAATATACAGCAGCATGCGCACGGGAATGGTCTTGTCAGGAGTGGACTGGAACTCCAGAAGCACATACACATAGACCTCACGGCCGGGAAGGGTTACCTTATAGATAATATCACTTTCCCGGTCCAATAGCTCCTCGCTGACAAAGCTTTTATCCACCAGCTCAACATCATCAACAGCCAAGCCCTGCACAAAATCCTCCTCAACAAAGCGGGTGAGAAACTGATGAAACACCTGCTTGCTTGAGAAAAGAAATTTATATGCACTGTCCCAGGGCTTTCGTTCTGCCATATACACTAGTATACGACGTTTCATAAAGCAGGACAATTGGTTACGTTCCAGCCGTTCTGAAGGAAACCAAAGGCGCGAATCCCGCGCCTCACTACATAAATAATCATTTCAAAATGATACGTGGTTCACTCTGCTTCTATTACGTACAGCCGCATTCCTCCTGCTGCACCATCCGTGACCATCGGGTGTTCATCTGTGGTTACCACCAACTCTCTGATCTGTGCTACAATTCAGTCACAACAACAAGGCCACCGCCCGCTTTATATTATTTTTCGCGGCGGCAACCTCGCCCGAATGGGCATAGACCTTGCGGTAACCGGCAACACCGGCATCAATCTCTTGAACGCCAACGGAGTAGGACTGTTTGAAATGAACTTCGACCTTGAAAACGGAGTCAGTTCCAAAATCGGCATGGGAGGCTACGACATGAGCGCCGGCACAATAATGAGTGCAATCAACGGCATGAGTACCTACAAAACCTCCCGGGACATCCTCAACCAGGGCTTTTCAGGTGACAGAGCAGCAGCAATGCGCATGCTTGCAAGCTACGCAGCTGATGAAACCGATGAACGCTTTGAACAGCTGATGAACGGTGATGCCGAGTTCACAATAGAAGAAGGGGACGGCAACGCCAAAACCGAACAGGATGAGAACGGCAGAATCAGTATGCGGATCGACAGCCAGGAAGGAACCAACGGCGACCTTCTCACAGGAATTGCCCTGATCCATGAAGCGTTCAGAAACGGTCTGGACGATGGAGAAACAGGACAACAGCAGGAAACCGCAGAGTCTGTAATACACCACACAATAGCAGCCCAAATGGTGGGGCAGGGCTACGGCATGAGCAGCTTAAGCGACAGCCTCAAAGATGAAATAAAGATCCTCAACAGCGAAGGCGGAATACAAAAACTCGCCCAGCATGCAGTGGAGAATTATGACTGGAGTGCGGATTATTGGCTACTGACTGCTGAGGGTAATATTGTATTTGATGGAAAGAAAGATCTCTATGATGAGAATGGTGAGTTGCTCAGAAAATATGAAGGAACCGGCGGTTTCACCGATTCGTTAGCCGATCAATTAGGAATCTCAAAGCAAGAAGCTTCGCAAATGATGGTTGATGCTGGATGGACGTATGATTCTGGAACCTTCACAAAAAATGATGGCGAAATAGATGTGCTGAATGACTCATCCGAAGCACTGACCACTTCTGATAATTTTAAAGCCCGCTATTTCGTACAACGTGATTATGTGGATAAGTTATGGAGCGATTTCGGTGGCGACGCCGGTGCGATGGTTGAATCATTGCAAGATAATCTCCAGGGTTCATTTGCTTCAGGAGAATTTGGCGGAGTCCAGGCAGAAATGCTTAATATGACCGCAGGGCTCTCTGATTTTGCTACAGTTTATGATCGGGCAATGTATGGTGATGATTCTGATCCTATTGCTCACCCCGGATTCTTGGACCAAGAAAGGTTCGAAGAATACTCCCAGCCAGCAGTTGAAGAAGCATTCAACAGGATTCGCGAGGGGTGGAGCTATGATGATGATAATCCTATGTACGAACTCATAGGGGATGGGAAGGTGATTGATCCGATCTCAGGGTTTGATTATATAACTACGCGATCCAAGTATTCAGATGGTAGTGAGCATGGGTGGAATGGCGGAGAAGCTATTGACTTTGGCACAGACAAAAATAACTTGCCCATTTATACCACTTTTCACGAAACAATAATTGCAGATAGAAATTCCTTCTCTTGGGCAGATCCAAACAACACTAAGAATGGCTATGGATTAAATTTACGTACATCGAATGACTTTTTTAATAACATCTATGGACATCTGCAACCAAAAACCGAAGCTGGAGAAACGCTTAACAATATCATCACAACAAGTATGTCAAGAAATATCTTCCGTTTTTCATTACCACCTGGCTATAATTTTGGCAACGTGGGGAATACTGGGAATTCTACCGGCATACACTTACATTGGGAGCTTTTTTACAAATGAGAACTGTATGCTTTTTATTAATCACCATCTTATCACTCACTTATTTATCTAGCTGTACTAAGATGAATAGTTCAACAGAAGATGCGAACTATCCAGATCAATCACAAGATGGTGATGTGGAAGAAATAACTTCCATTAGGTCTTTATTTGATGATTATGGAGCAAATATACTTTTTGTTATCAGAGATTTGAATGACGCATATCTCGGAACTCTGAGATTTGATGAAAACAGTCAGGTTAGCACAAATTTTGAGAGTAGCTCTGGTGAGGTGAAAATTCTACACATTGATATTGATGAAACGAGTGCACTAATTTATTTCTCGCTGCAATTATCATCAAGTGAAATCAGTGATTTGGATAGTGAAATCACAAATTACGTTTTATCTATTGATGTTGGAAAGGTTTTGCCTATTGTCCAGGATTCCGACTCACGTGTGGCGATAGAGCTATTTGCAGAAGAAGTCTCAGAGAGTGTAATCCCTAATTCTGAATCCCCCTAAGCCCCGCCTTGAGCTGCACCGGCGAACAGCCCGGTGTCAGCCTCGAAGGAATTTCTTAGGGGGTGTACGCTTGAGCGAAGTGGTTTTCTTCATTGGTATGCTTACTAGTCCTTCACCACCCTTTAAATCTCTACACATCAGGATAGCAGTCTGGTTATCACAGCTTCTTAATTTCCTGCTCGGATAGGCCGGTAATCTCTGAGATATCTGCTATCGGAAAACCGCGTTCCAGCATTTTGCGTGCATCTTCCCGGGCTTTCTGCTGCATGCCCTCTTGCATACCCTGTTGTATACCGCGTTGCTCTCCACGTTGCTCAATTCTGTCTACAACTTCTGCCAACATTGTTTTTACCTCCGTTAACTGATTTACCTTGTCGATGTCCCCGTTCTCAAGTGATCCTCGGAACATCCGGTTGATCCAGTGGCTGAATTGACGCAGCTGTTCAGGCTGCTCCTCGGCAATCATGGAAATTGCCGTATCTATTGTCCGCCGCAATGCCGCATCATCCTCCTGCTGCTCTAGGTATATGATGGCTGCTACCAGACCCTTGATGCGCTCCAGTTTTTCCGGTGGGATATCACGCTCAATAATCGGGTAGTATGTAAAGCTTGGAATGTACTTTTGCGGAATCTCTGGTGCAATCAGCTCACTGATATTGAACGGCACCGTCCAAGGGAGGCTGCCGTTGTACAGGAGAACCGGAAATACCGCCGGCAGCAGCCCCTTTGTGCTGCTTCGAAACAACTGGTCGTACAGTTGCAGAATATACAGCAGCATACGCACCGGAATGGTTTTGTCAGGAGTGGATTGGAACTCCAACAGAACATACACATAAACCTCACGGCCGGGAAGGGTCACCTTATAGATAATATCACTCTCCCGGTCCAAAAGCTCATCGCTGACAAAGCTTTTATCCACCAGCTCAACATCATCAACAGCCAAGCCCTGCACAAAATCCTCCTCCACAAAGCGGGTGAGAAACTGATGAAACACCTGCTTGCTTGAGAAAAGGAATTTATATGCACTGTCCCAGGGCTTTCGTTCTGCCATAAATACAAGTATACGACGTTTCATAAAGCTGGACAATTGTTTACGTTCCAGCCGTTGTGAAGGAAACCAAAGGCGCAAATCCCTGCGCCTCAATATTCATTAATCAATTCAAAAAGATACGTGGTTCTCTCAGCTTTTATTACGTACAGCCGCATTCCTCCTGCTACACCATCCGTGACCATCTGGTGTTCATCTGTGGTTACCACCAACTCCCTGATCTGTGAAATAATCTACCCTCCGCGGCATAGCCAACATCGCCACGACAATCGCGGTCAACGCTCTGCTCCCCCCGGGCACCGGAGCCCTGCTCACCGCCGCCATCAACCTTGCCGATGACGCAGTATTCACCGCCCTGGACGTCTCCAACGGTGTAACGACCCGAAACGAAGGACTGGTCAACTTCGGAAAACAAGCAGCATCATCTCTTGCAAGCACCGCAATCGGCGGAATAGGACCCACAGAAGGTGCATTCACCGCCCTGGAAGCCGGCCAAAAAGTAGGCCTAACCCTTGGTAGACAACTCGGCACAAACCTCTCTTCCGGACTCATTAACTCCATAGAATACAGTGCTGAAGACGGCTTTGGTTGGAATGGAGAAGTATTAACAGAATCAATGGTGGGCGAACAAGCTCTCGCCGGCTACATGGGCACTGTTATGGGAGGCGGGATCCAGCATAGTATGACTGATTCAATCCGTGGTACCATTGGAGAAGATCTGATGAATGCCCAGGCCACCGCCCGCTTCTATTCAATTAATGGCGGCAACCTCACTCGAATGGGCATAGAACTCGCAGTAACCGGCAACACCGGCATCAATCTCTTGAACGCCAACGGAGTAGGACTGTTTGAAATGAACTTCGACCTTGAACAAGGCATCAGCGGCAGAATCAGCATGGGAGGCTACGACATGAGCGCCGGCACAATAATGAGTGCAATCAACGGCATGAGTACCTACAAAACCTCCCGTGACATCCTCAACCAGGGCTTTTCAGGTGACAGAGCAGCAGCAATGCGCATGCTTGCAAGCTACGCAGCTGATGAAACCGATGAACGCTTTGAACAGCTGATGAACGGTGATGCCGAGTTCACAATAGAAGAAGGGGACGGCAACGCCAAAACCGAACAGGATGAGAACGGCAGAATCAGCATGCGGATCGACAGCCAAGAAGGAACCAACGGCGACCTTCTCACAGGAATTGCCCTGATCCATGAAGCATTCAGAAACGGTCTGGACGATGGAGAAACAGGACAACAGCAGGAAACCGCAGAGTCTGTAATACACCACACAATCGCAGCCCAAATGGTGGGGCAGGGCTACGGCATGAGCAGCTTAAGCGACAGCCTCAAAGATGAAATAGACATCCTCAACAGCGAAGGCGGAATCCAGAAGCTTGCAGAGCATGCAGTGGAGAACTATGACTGGAGTGCGGATTATTGGAAACTTACCAAAAACGGAGATCTGATTAACGACGGCTCTGGATACCTGAAAGATGAAATGGGTATGTATGTCAATGCGGATGGCAGTAGAACAACAGAGATAACAGATCAAACAATTGGTGCAGAAGGAATCGAAACCGGTTTGCTGAATATTCTGAACGGCGGAACATCAAACACCTCCTATGATTCCTATTCCGATGAGCAGATAGCCTCTGTACAAGCTTTAATGTACGGTGCAGGAATGCAGAGTACTTCCGGGGATATGCGTGAAGTCCGTTGGAATACCGGTGAGCTGAATAATTCCAATTTAGATAGAGTTATTGGGTCAAACAGTATCGTAATGGACTATGGTTCCAGTGTAGCCGCCCCGGTCTTTATGAATGCTTTTGATGATGATAGCAATACTGTTCTGTTTGGTGGGAATCCCCAAGAGATCGGAAACACCTTGGTAGGCATCCCTGAGAATTCCAGATCACGCTTTATTGATTATACAATCGCAAAAGCCGATTTCTATGGGACGACTAGTAATATTGCTTCCGACTTGAGCGGCTTGGGTATATCTCAAATATTCCAAGGTGCAGACGGTTACGAAGACAAGCAGCACCGGGGAACAGATATTGTTGGTGAACGAGGTCAGGAATTGCTGTCTATGTACAGTGGTGAGGTTGTTGATAACGCTACCCGTGATTCATCAGGAAACACTGCAGTCATTGAATATGGTTTCAGGTTTGAGGGCTTTTTCTATACTACAGGTATTCAGGCTCAATATATGCACCTTGATGAAAAATCTCCACTTCGTGTAGGCACGACTGTTCAACCCAATTCTGTAGTAGGCAAAATGGGTAATACGGGATTTGTAAAGCCTGAGCCAAGCTTGACCAATCCAGATGGAGGAACTCATCTGCATTATCAGCTGATGAGCAATACGCCATGGCATTCTTCTGATAGCGAAATCTGGGACATATATAACGACAGACGTGATGTGTTCTTAAATCAAATTGGTGCGCCATCGACATCGGATTGGACAACTGATTCGACTGACACACTGAATAGTTACTCTGAATATTATGAAAACTTCTATTACAACACAAACAACATGTTTGATTACCTGGATTAAGGATGTAGATATGAAACTAAAAAATTTTTATGGAGCTATCGTATTGACAGTATGTACAGCGGTGTTGGTCGGATGTGGATCAGATAGGGAGGACGGTGGTGTATATGTACCTGAACATTTAGAGCAGGGTGATACTGAAACAGCTCCTGTTTCTTCACCAGAGATGGATGACGAGACTTCACAGGAGGACCTAGCCACAGATCGCCCTGATGTGCCAGAAGAATCGCTGGATCAAGAAACTATTGAACAACTGAACAATGAGTTGCACGCCTATGCCGAAAAACATGGAGCTGAGTGGACTGGTCCTGCCAATAGTTCACTTTTTGTTCCCGGTATTAGAAATGAAATCAAACTGGATACTGGTTTATTGGATAACCTTTCACAACTCTCTTCTGATGCACTTCGACTTATTGGGAGCATCTCTGTTAGATATCTCGATATCCAAGTTGTTCCAGAGCTACCTGATGATTTATCACTACAGCAACTGTCATTTAATAAAAGAATTGAAGATATTTCGAGCCTTGCTGGTACCAATGTACAACATCTATCAATTCCGGACTCAAATATTTCATCCATAGATGTATTGTCAGAAAACCAATATATTGAAACCCTGCACATAGGTAAAACAAAAGTAGATGCCCTACCTAATATGTCTGGGATGAACTCGTTGAAGGTATTAAGGCTGGATGGAACTCCAATTCGCTCACTGGAGAATATTGACACAATCCCAAATGATTTCGAACTAAATCTATTTATGACACCTGAATTGGAAAATATCGATGCATTGTTAGAATCCAATATTGAAACACTGTATATCGACAGTACCAAAAACACCAGAATCGGGCCGAGCATTGGTACCTATGAGCGATTTGAGGAGTGGTTTGATAAAAGCCTTGAAACACTAAAGACAAGAAATTCTGATTTTGAGCTGAGATTCAATCTACCAACAGGACCATAATCCCCCTGAGCCCCGCCTTGAGCTGCACCGGCGAACAGCCCGGTGTCAGCTCGAAGGGAATTCTTAGGGGTAATAGTGCTTTATCAATCTCTCGATTAGAGAACGGTGAGAGTTCGCAAAAATTGTTTTTTTGGTATATACTACAGCCATCTCAGTAGTCGGCTTGTTAGCAACTGTCACACTTCAATCTTGATGACAGTTAAGAAAAGAAACTATTTAATTGGAAATCCATGGGTAAGTATGAAAAGATCATTGTAAAAATACTTAGTGGTACGGCTGACGCAAATATCTCGTTTACAGATTTGTGCGCTGTGCTAGATCATCTTGGATTTCATAGACGAATAAAAGGCGATCATTATATTTATACAAAAGATGGTGTCGCAGAGATTCTAAATCTGCAGCCTCGCGGTAGCAAAGCAAAAGCTTACCAGGTTAAGCAAGTCCGTAATGTACTTGTGAAATACAAGTTGGGAGGGAAATCATGAATACTAAATACGAAGTGATATTATACTGGAGCCCTGCCGATGAAGCCATTCTAGCCGAAGTACCTGAACTCCCTGGCTGCATGGCAGATGGAGCCACATACGAAGAAGCCCTGAAAAATATCGAAGTTATCATCGAAGAATGGATCCAGACCGCTAAAGAACTTGGTAGGGAAATACCTCAACCGCGTGGTCGGTTAATGTTTGCCTGAGTCATGCTTTGATTGAGAATAATTTCATCTTTCAGAAGAGAAGCTTCTCATAACTATATATACACCATCCGTGACCATCTGGTGTTCATTTGTGGTTACCACCAACTCTCTGATTCGTGCTACAATTCCGTTACAACAACAAGGCCACCGCCCGCTTTATATTATTTTTCGCGGCGGCAACCTCACCCGAATGGGCATAGACCTTGCGGTAACCGGCAACACCGGCATCAACCTGCTGAACGCCAACGGAGTAGGACTGTTTGAAATGAACTTCGACCTTGAAAACGGAGTCAGTTCCAAAATCGGCATGGGAGGCTACGACATGAGCGCCGGCACAATAATGAGTGCAATCAACCGCATGAGTACCTACAAAACCTCCCGGGACATCCTCAACCAGGGCTTTTCAGGTGACAGAGCAGCAGCCATGCGCATGCTTGCAAGCTACGCAGCTGATGAAACCGATGAACGCTTTGAACAGCTGATGAACGGCCAGGCCGAGTTCACAATAGAAGAAGGGTACGGCAACGCCAAAACCGAACAGGATGAGAACGGCAGAATCAGCATGCGGATCGACAGCCAGGAAGGAACCAACGGCGTCCTTCTCACAGGAATTGCTCTGATCCATGAAGCGTTCAGAAACGGTCTGGACGATGGAGAAACAGGGCAGCAGCAGGAAACCGCAGAGTCTGTAATACACCACACAATCGCAGCCCAAATGGTGGGTCAGGGCTACGGCATGAGCAGCTTAAGCGACAGCCTCAAGGATGAAATCAAGATCCTCAACAGCGAAGGCGGAATCCAGAAGCTTGCAGAGCATGCAGTGGAGAACTATGACTGGAGTGCGGATTATTGGAAACTGACTGCTGAGGGAAAATGGATGCAAGACGGTTCACTGGATTTTGACATCTCAGAAGCTGTGAAGGAAAATCCTGAACTATTAAATGATCCGGACATCATGTCGCTTCTGCAACAAGGCGGTGGCAAAATTGCCTATGATGATATGTCAGAGGAAGTAATCCAGAAAATAGGTTCAAGCATCTTTGGAGATGATTTGGCCAACGCATCTTCATCCACCTCACCGGATTGGGCAAATAATCCGCTGCAAAATCTTATGAGCCAACAGGCAGCATTTCTTCAAGGCACCGGAGCGTTTGTCGCTGCCAGTGGTGCAGCAGATGATCTAATCGGATTGATTCAATCTGAGGCTCCAAGTAATCAAATCAACAACTCTATCAACGCCTTTCAGTCTGCCCTGCTGGATGTGCAAGATACGGGATTGTTACAAAGAAATGATTTCAATCTCAATGAGGAAGGATTAGTCAACGTAGGACAGAAAGGAACTGATGCCTATG
The DNA here is from genome assembly GCF_000507245.1 of Salinispira pacifica. Classification (GTDB taxonomy): domain Bacteria; phylum Spirochaetota; class Spirochaetia; order DSM-27196; family Salinispiraceae; genus Salinispira; species Salinispira pacifica. The sequence goes on from NC_023035.1 coordinate 1,026,502, forward strand.
TTCCCGTACGGTTATCTGCTGGAGATGAAAATCATATGGTAACTAGTGATCCTGGTTGGAGAATAATTGATCCAGCGCGTGGAATTACAAAACACAGTGGTATTGACCTGGGAAAAGTTGGTGGCAATGATATTGTCGCCTCTACGGACAACAGTAACGGATGGATGACCTGGGATGATACTTTTGGCTTGAGTGTAACAAACTCATTCACCGTTGGTGGGACAGACTTCTTAAATTCAATTGGTCATACAGAGGCTGAAGGAACAGTTATGAGCATGCTCAGTGTTTATGGAACTGAAGGTGTCACCATGACCGAAAATGGGTTATCAGGTTTGCATGCTGGTATGACCATGGGAACAGTTGGAAATACTGGATACTCCATGGGAGAACATGTGGACTTGAGAACATACATGATTCGAAACGATATCAGTCAGAGGATATCTCCACTTTCACAAGATTCGATTTATGGTGATTATCTTTCAAACAACGTTTTGAGAACGTTTGAAGCTCAAATGATAAGTGGATTGGACAACTACAATACTCCAAAAGCTCAGATATTGAATGATAGAACAATCCAAAATCAGATTAGGAGTTACTACACGACTCAAAGAGTTCATCAGCCTGCTGATATGACAGAATGGATATGGGATTTAGGTCTTTCAGAGGGGATCGGATGGTGGTAAACAGTAAAATTCTACTATCTGTAGTATTGATACTATTTTCGCTCGGCAATCTTTTTGCATTAGAGATAACCTTAGAAAATGTCATTCCAGGGCCCAAAATACCTGGAACCCTGCCAAGTAACATGAAGGGCATAAATTTAGGATTTCCCCGAATCGCTTGGACCGCAAAAAATAAACTCATCTACAATCGTGCTCCACTTAGTTGGCTAATTGATCGAGAAAAAATGATGGTATCCCGACAGGTTGAAATGGAAAGGCTGTTCCCTCAACTTTCAGTTCAAGTAATTTGGAATCACGATGGTGTAGTTATTCAAAATGGTTCAGCATTCGAGAGGGAGTATTTCTATTATTCAAATAACACGGGGACGGTTGAGCTAGAAAATAAGAGTGCTCAACAACTAATGAATCGGAGGGAAGTGTTCCCAGGTGGAAGTTCAAATAGTCAAACCGTTGATGGCGTATTTCAATGGAATCGTGAACTATATGGTCCATATGCATTATTGCCATATCCCATATTTGGACCTGAGGTTGCAGGCTTATCATTAAAAAATACGGAAACCGGTGAAACTATACCTGTTCTCGACGCACTGGAATTTTATAATTTAGCGAATTATGATATGACCGCAGTCAGATTCGATCGATTTAAATTCGCATGGGTTGGAGAATATTACCAGAAAGATGAAGGTTCTGAGCCTGATTATTCTATTAATATTTACTTCTTTTCCATCACCTATGATGGATTTGTTAGTGAAACCACTTCTGTTCGCATCGAGCCGGATATAGACGCACCCGAAGCCGGCGCACTACAAGCCGGTGAGTCAGTAAGGGTGACAAACGCAGACACTTTTATGACGGATGAGAACAAGCGCAGTGATTTTTGGTATTTCGTGAAAAATCAACGCATAGAGGGTTGGGTTTTTGGCGGTGATCTGTTAATCGAGGGTGAGGATTGGGAAAAACGACTGAAAAGTCGTGGCCGACCATTCGATATTGAAGCCTTTCTCGCCCACCAAGAATCCAATTCTGAAGTGGAACCACAGCAAGATGCTAAAGATGAAGAGTCTGCTATTATCACAGAAACACCAGAGAACAGAAACACGTACTCTCCACAGAGAAATAGCGAAGCATTTCATAGAATCCTGATCATTGCCGTACTCTCAGCAATTACTCTCACACTTGTAATAGGTTTCGTTGGATCAAAAATGAAAAAACCTCCCGGCCAAACATCCGATTCTGAATCCCCCTAAGCCCCACCTTGAGCTGCACCGGCGAACAGCCCGGTGTCAGCTCGAAGGGAATTCTTAGGGGTAATAGTGCTTTATCAATCTCTCGATTAGAGAACGGTGAGAGTTCGCAAAAATTGTTTTTTTGGTATATACTACAGCCATCTCAGTAGTCGGCTTGTTAGCAACTGTCACACTTCAATCTTGATGACAGTTAAGAAAAGAAACTATTTAATTGGAAATCCATGGGTAAGTATGAAAAGATCATTGTAAAAATACTTAGTGGTACGGCTGACGCAAATATCTCGTTTACAGATTTGTGCGCTGTGCTAGATCATCTTGGATTTCATAGACGAATAAAAGGCGATCATTATATTTATACAAAAGATGGTGTCGCAGAGATTCTAAATCTGCAGCCTCGCGGTAGCAAAGCAAAAGCTTACCAGGTTAAGCAAGTCCGTAATGTACTTGTGAAATACAAGTTGGGAGGGAAATCATGAATACTAAATACGAAGTGATATTATACTGGAGCCCTGCCGATGAAGCCATTCTAGCCGAAGTACCTGAACTCCCTGGCTGCATGGCAGATGGAGCCACATACGAAGAAGCCCTGAAAAATATCGAAGTTATCATCGAAGAATGGATCCAGACCGCTAAAGAACTTGGTAGGGAAATACCTCAACCGCGTGGTCGGTTAATGTTTGCCTGAGTCATGCTTTGATTGAGAATAATTTCATCTTTCAGAAGAGAAGCTTCTCATAACTATATATACACCATCCGTGACCATCTGGTGCTCATTTGTGGTTACCACCAACTCTCTGATTCGTGCTACAATTCCGTTACAACAACAAGGCCACCGCCCGCTTTATATTATTATTCACGGCGGCAACCTCACCCGAATGGGCATAGACCTTGCGGTAACCGGCAACACCGGCATCAACCTGCTGAACGCCAACGGAGTAGGACTGTTTGAAATGAACTTCGACCTTGAAAACGGAGTCAGTTCCAAAATCGGCATGGGAGGCTACGACATGAGCGCCGCCACAATATTGAGTGCAATCAACGGCATGAGTACCTACAAAACCTCCCGGGACATCCTCAACCAGGGCTTTTCAGGTGACAGAGCAGCAGCCATGCGCATGCTTGCAAGCTACGCAGCTGATGAAACCGATGAACGCTTTGAACAGCTGATGAACGGCCAGGCTGAATTCACCATAGAAGAAGGGGCCGGCAACGCCAAAACCGAACAGGATGAGAACGGCAGAATCAACATGCGGATCGACAGCCAGGAAGGAACCAACGGCGACCTTCTCACAGGAATTGCACTGATCCATGAGGCGTTCAGAAACGGTCTGGATGATGGTGAAACAGGGCAGCAGCAGGAAAACGCAGAATCTGTAATACACCACACAATCGCAGCCCAAATGGTGGGGCAGGGCTATGGCATGAGCAGCTTAAGCGACAGCCTCAAAGATGAGATAAAGATCCTCAACAGCGAAGGCGGAATCCAGAAGCTTGCAGAGCATGCAGTGGAGAATTATGACTGGAGTGCGGATTATTGGAAACTGGTAACTGATGAACATGGTAATCTCGCCTGGGAAGACGATCACTCAACAGATTTTGACTTAAGCCTTCTTGCAATGGGAACGGTTGCTGCTGAAGACATGGATACGACGATGAAATACAATATCCTTTCACGCTTTGGGAAAGTGTCGAATTGGGATGAATATCGATCTGATCCGGAAAACTTTAATCCATTAGCTGCTGTGGGTTATGACAACATGATCTCTTTTGTTAACGGAACTGATTCTTTTATTGATGCGAGCTTGGCAGCCGAAGCTTTCATGGCATCCCAAACCCGGGACGGCCTAAACGCAGTAAATCGCTCACTTATGGATATACAGGCAAGCGGGCTCCTCGTTCAAAGTGATGTAAATATTGATACTCAAGGACTCATTGGCGAAGGGACTGATGAGATTCCATATGCTGCAGCCCGTGCTCATGATGATGGAACCATTGATGTTACCGGATTCGCAGACTTCCGATTTGTGAATGATGAGTTTTACAATGATCTGCAGTATTCAGAAGTACAAAATGGCGATAAAAGCCAGGAATGGCTTGATTCCAATTATCCGCTTCACCAGTTTGCTGCAAACCAGCATGCTGGAGGTGACCTGGTTGGTTCAGGTGATGTTGTCTCACAAGTAGCTGGCACGCTTACCATGGGCTTCGATGATATCTATGGATTAAATGCATTCACTCAATCAGCATCGAATCCCGGGACAGGGTATTTCTCCGGACACCTAAGCGGAGAAGGAATTATGGATTATATTTCACTGTTCGCCACCGAAGGTACAAACCTACAAAATAATAACGGCAGCTACAGCCTAACCGGTGTACAAGCCGGCATGGTGGTCGGCCAACAGGGTAGCACAGGAATTGCAACTGGAGATCATATCCATAACGAGATTCGTCAGGTAGATCCAATAACTGGCGCATGGAATGCTGATCCTAGAGCGTGGAATAGATTCTTCAGAGATAGTGAAGCATATAATGCCAATCTCCAAGGTAATGAGTGGGCTAACAGTTATTCGGGTTATAGATCGGATACGGATTACTCTGATCCAAGGCTGTGGAGCAGTACTCATAATGATTGGTATAGTAATGGTCGGGATTCGATGAACTATCCCAGTTTCTTCCTGGAACATCTTCAAGATATGCCAAGCTCGGATTATTCCCTTAGCTGGGATGAGCTAATGTCCTCCATTGAAGGAGGATGGTAAAATGAAATTACTGTCTACACTTTCTTTCATCCTTTTTTTCCTAACTGCCCCTTTGACTGCATTGGAGGTAGAGGTAGAACAAATACTGGATGTTCCACCAAACTCGTTGGGAACTTTTTCATCTTCAGATGCAGCGGCATATGCATCCAACGACCAGCTTCTTTTGGCTTTTAGCAATGGATTTAACCTATTTGTATTGGAGGATAATCAGTGGATTCCGCTGATCGATGAGTATAGAACACCGCAGTATAATAATCAGAGACTACTGGAACAATCCTATGGGGTAGTGTACCTATATAATTCAATTACATCTGGAGAATTTCTTTATTATGCCCAAATAGGTATGATAGCAAAAGAATACTACCGGGTTTTTGTTGATGAGAGTGGAGAGGTGCAGGCTGAGTTGGTCAATAAAGAATACTATGACTCTCACCTATTACGCTATCTGAGTAGGGGTTGGAGTTTAGAGAATGGCATGCAGCTACTAAATGGTCTCCGTATCGAACTGACTCCTCTTGAAATGGGGCTGCAAGCCTACTGGCCGGACATTGTAGATGCTGAAGGCAATAAGGTATACCGTTTCACGGACGAGTTTTCAGAAGCTTTTGTTGAGGATATTTTAACCATCACAGCAAATCCATCATTGGACAGGGTAGCCATGGTAATCTCTTTTACGAAAGAATGTGAGGAAGCATACTTAAAACCTCAGACCGAACGGTTTAGAAAGCTTGTAATCTTTAAACTATCGTATGACGAATAAAAACCTATCAACATGCAAAGAAACATCCTCCTAAGCCCCGCCTTGAGCTGAACCGGCGAACAGCCCGGTGTCAGCCTCGAAGGAATTTCTTAGGGGGTGTACGCTTGAGCGAAGTTGTTTTCTTCATTGGTATGCTTACTAGTCCTTCACCACCCTTTAAATCTATACACATCAGGATAGCAGTCTGGTTATCACAGCTTCTTAATTTCCTGCTCGGAAAGGCCGGTAATCTCTGAGATATCTGCTATCGGAAAACCTCGTTCCAGCATTTTGCGTGCATCTTCCCGGGCTTTCTGCTGCATACCCTGCTCCATACCGCGTTGCTCTCCACGTTGCTCAATTCTGTCTACAACTTCTGCCAACATTGTTTTTACCTCCGTTAACTGATTTACCTTGTCGATGTCCCCGTTCTCAAGAGATCCTCGGAACATCCGGTTGATCCAGTGGCTGAATTGACGCAGCTGTTCAGGCTGCTCCTCGGCAATCATGGAAATTGCCGTATCTATTGTCCGCCGCAATGCCGCATCATCCTCCTGCTGCTCTAGGTATATGATGGCTGCTACCAGACCCTTGATGCGCTCCAGTTTTTCCGGTGGGATATCACGCTCAATAATCGGGTAGTATGTAAAGCTTGGAATGTACTTTTGCGGAATCTCTGGTGCAATCAGCTCACTGATATTGAACGGCACCGTCCAAGGGAGGCTGCCGTTGTACAGGAGAACCGGAAATACCGCCGGCAGCAGCCCCTTTGTGCTGCTTCGAAACAACTGGTCGTACAGTTGCAGAATATACAGCAGCATACGTACCGGAATGGTTTTGTCAGGAGTGGATTGGAACTCCAACAGAACATACACATAAACCTCACGGCCGGGAAGGGTCACCTTATAGATAATATCACTCTCCCGGTCCAAAAGCTCATCGCTGACAAAGCTTTTATCCACCAGCTCAACATCATCAACAGCCAAGCCCTGCACAAAATCCTCCTCCACAAAGCGGGTGAGAAACTGATGAAACACCTGCTTGCTTGAGAAAAGGAATTTATATGCACTGTCCCAGGGCTTTCGTTCTGCCATAAATACAAGTATACGACGTTTCATAAAGCTGGACAATTGTTTACGTTCCAGCCGTTGTGAAGGAAACCAAAGGCGCGAATCCCGCGCCTCAATATTCATTAATCAATTCAAAAAGATACGTGGTTCTCTCTGCTTTTATTACGTACAGCCACACTCCTCCCACTACACCATCCGTGACCATCTGGTGTTCATCTGTGGTTACCACCAACTCCCTGATCTGTGAAATAATCTACCCTCCGCGGCATAGCCAACATCGCCACGACAATCGCAGTCAACGCTCTGCTCCCCCCGGGCACCGGAGCTCTACTCACCGCCGCCATCAACCTTGCCGACGACGCAGTATTCACCGCCCTGGACGTCTCCAACGGTGTAATGACCCGAAACGAAGGACTGGTCAACTTCGGAAAACAAGCGGCAACATCTCTTGCAAGCACCGCAATCGGCGGAATAGGACCCACAGAAGGTGCATTCACCGCCCTGGAAGCCGGCCAAAAAGTAGGCCTAACCCTTGGTAGACAACTCGGCACAAACCTCTCTTCCGGACTCATTAACTCCATAGAATACAGTGCTGAAGACGGCTTTGGTTGGAATGGAGAAGCATTAGCAGAATCAATGGTGGGCGAACAAGCTCTCGCCGGCTACATGGGCACTGTTATGGGAGGCGCGATCCAGCATAGTATGACTGATTCAATCCGTGGTACCATTGGAGAAGATCTGATGAATGCCCAGGCCACTGCCCGCACAGCCGGCAACCTCGCCCGAATGGGCATAGACCTCGCAGTAACCGGCAACACCGGCATCAATCTCTTGAACGCCAACGGAGTAGGACTGTTTGAAATGAACTTCGACCTTGAACAAGGCATCAGCGGCAGAATCAGCATGGGAGGCTACGACATGAGCGCCGGCACAATAATGAGTGCAATCAACGGCATGAGTACCTACAAAACCTCCCGGGACATCCTCAACCAGGGCTTTTCAGGTGACAGAGCAGCAGCAATGCGCATGCTTGCAAGCTACGCAGCTGATGAAACCGATGAACGCTTTGAACAGCTGATGAACGGTGATGCCGAGTTCACAATAGAAGAAGGGGACGGCAACGCCAAAACCGAACAGGATGAGAACGGCAGAATCAGCATGCGGATCGACAGCCAGGAAGGAACCAACGGCGACCTTCTCACAGGAATTGCCCTGATCCATGAAGCATTCAGAAACGGTCTGGACGACGGAGAAATAGGACAACAGCAGGAAAACGCCGAGTCTGTAATACACCACACAATCGCAGCCCAAATGGTGGGGCAGGGCTACGGCATGAGCAGCTTAAGCGACAGCCTCAAAGATGAAATAAAGATCCTCAACAGCGAAGGCGGAATCCAGAAGCTTGCAGAGCATGCAGTGGAGAATTATGACTGGAGTGCGGATTATTGGAAATTGACTGCTGAGGGCAAATGGAAGGAAGACCAATCGCTGGACTTTGACATCTCTGCGGCGGTAGAAGAGAATCCCGAATTACTCAATGATCCTGAAATTATGGCTCTTCTCCGGCAGGGAGGCGGAAAGATTGCGTTCTCTGATATGAATGAAGAAGTGGCGCAAAAAATAGGGCTGAGCATATTCGGCGACGACATCGCGAATTCGACGAATCCGAATGTCCCGGATTGGGCGAATGAATCGTTGATCAGTGCCAACGGAGCATTGAATAGATTTATTGAGGGGACTGGTGCCTTTGTTAATGCTAGTGAAGCCATTAATTCTGCTATCAGTTACATTGGTGGTTCCAATTACGAATCAAATCCAATAAATAGTAGTATTGCTAATACACTTTTGACCGACATGATGGACTCACTGGGAGGTGTTCAAGATTCGGGATTACTTGTTAAAAACGGCGTATCTGGCATTGATACTTCAAACCTAGTGAATCTTGGAACTGATGAAAATCCGCTGTATATTCCGGTAGAACTTGGGCCAGGACAATCTGTGCATGATTCTTCCAGTTTACCCGGACTCCGGGATATGGACGCTGGCATTTTTAAGAATCACTCAGGAATTGATTTGCGTGGAATTGGTGACAGCAATGTTGTTTCATCGGCTGACAATTTATCAATGGAACTAAACTATGACGCGACATTTGGACTAAACGCACTGACAACATTTAATTACTCCGGGATTTCAGCGCAGGATAAGCTATCCCATCTTGAGGCGGAACCAACGATTATGTCATTCCTTCAGAACTTTGGAACAGAGGGTGTTAATTTCGATGGGAACGCTCTTTCCGGTTTAATTGCCGGGACAGTTCTGGGTAATGTGGGCAATACCGGTTACTCGGATGGAGCGCATTTGGATTGGAACACACTAGAATATTCTTCAGATTTGGCTGGATTCGATCCGAATTCTCCGTTAGATAGCACACTATATGGTGATTACTTACGAAATGATATTACAGTTCAATCAGCGTTTGCCCGATATCGATCCGGTGGAGAAGGAACTCCGGAAACAGTTTTGGATTATGCTTCTAATCTGAACAATTATAGAAATTATTTTGAAGAAACGAACGACATTCCTTGGATGTGGGAGATGAATCTTAATTATGGGTTAGGTTGGGATGACTATTAATATTCTTCGTAAATTTGTAGTATTGCTATTAACCTCTATGTCCATATACGGAATTGAGGTGTCACTGGATCGCGAATATAATATTCCCGATCCGTCGCAGTATTTTGATGAGCTGGAACCGATATTTAATTCTCGAAGATGGTCAGGCAGCAGTCCATGGGTGTACTGGCTGGCAAGCGGAGACTTGTTTGTATTTCAAGGACCGTTTCATTGGAAGCTTGAACTTGAAAATGGTCAATACTCGAGACTACGAGAGTGGGAAGCATTTACTGAGTACGGATTTGGTACCCGTCCCGCCTCATTTCGAAACAATGACTTTATTGTGCTTAGGTATGGTTCAATCTTTGAAGGACCCAGAAAAGCTGGAATCTTTTCCGAACAATGGGAACCTCTTATGATTGGTACAGAATTTAATGAAATATCTCTTGGAAGAATTCGCCGAAGAGTTGAAGATGATCGGCAACCTTATGGATGGCATGTAGATTTGTTGGGGGAATATTCAATTATTAATCGCCCTGTCGTTGAGGATTTTGACGAGAGAATAACATTTGGCGAGTTTCAAACATTTTTATCACTTGTTGGTCCGGAAAACGACATGCTTTATCATATTCCTACAGAGTTTGCATCACTTCGGATAGCTGGAAATTATCCAAGTATTTCTGTGAGTTTTGACAGGTTTCGCATTGCAATCGTAGTGATTGCGGAGCAGATTGACCAGAACACTGAACTTAAAGGAGTATGGAAGATTTACACATTGAATGTCACCTACGAAGCTCGCACAGACAAGGATATTCAGGTTTTTTCCTCCCCTGGTGCAGATTCACAGATTATCGGAACTGTCACCAGCGATATACAACTCATTGCCATGGATACGGCAAATTATGAGCGGAACGGTGAAATTCAAGATTTTTGGTATCAAGTGAAATCTAATTCAATAGAAGGCTGGGTATATGGTGGCGATTTACTGATTGAGGGTAATTCGTGGAGGGATCGACTCTCCAACCGAGGAGAACTCATACGCTGGCAAGAGGTCCCCGAGCTAGTAGCTGAGTTGCGACCGGAAGAGGCCGAGATAGAGGAAAGCTATCCATCTAATGAAGCGCGTTCAGAGTATGAAGAGCCCGTAGATACAGCTGAGAGCGATATAGATCCTCAGGAACAAATATTTTTAAATCGAAAAAATGAAATGCCATTTACAACAATTTTGGTGATCACAATCATCACCGCAATAATCCTCACACTCCTGGTGGGATTTATTGCAGACAAAGTAAAGGGAAAGAAAGACAATTAATTCTGAGAATAAAAGATGAGGCAAACCATGGATTTCTCACCCAGGATTCCCAAAATTGGGACAAGGTCCAGGAACAAGATTGGCGGGGGGGGACAATACTATATGAAAATCACCGGTGTTCACCTTAAGGAGGTTCATGAAATGCCCTCCTTATTCACGGGTTTGGGTTCCTGTTGACCCGACGGTTCACCGGAAGACCAATGATCTTTGACATGTATATGTGTTTACTTTAGGTCAAAGAAGTCGCCGGGCAGGCTGCCATGCTGGGACGAGTACCTTGGCCTACGCATCCGAGAGTGCAGACCGAGGTATAACCGAGGCCACCCAAGAAATTATAGGCGGAATGCAGGAAAATGCACCCTCGGCAGAGTCGATAATTGTCGACCTTACCGGCGGAACCCTGCAAAGCTCCTTGAAAATGCTCGATTTGCGGCCACATCCTTGGACCGAATCGATTTATGATATTAGTTCTTCATTATTTCGACTAGGCGCTGCTTTGCCAGTTGAGAAAATTATAGACGTCGATATAGAAACAGAAACATCAGGTGTGAGAGAAAACGAGGGTGATCGAATAAAGGCGTACGTCGAAACATACTAATTCCCCTAAGAGAATTGTTGAGTTGCCCGCCGTTCTTCCGGGGGACAGATTTGTTTTTGAAACTATGTTCGCTGCAGGACCGGGTCAAACTCGAACTGAATCTTATGAGATCTCGCGATTCCGCTGATCTTTGAAAAATATTGAGAGATGGAAAAACACAATCGGGTTAAGAATGGATAGCGCTGAAAAAAGCGGTTCACACAACGAGCCGCTTAAAATCCACTTTGGTGCCATTGAAATTCACAAGATACCCGATTTTCAATTTGGACAGCCTGAGATAATTGAGCAACTGTGCTTCTCACGGAGGCATGGGCGAGCAGGGGGCTCTGGCCCCGACCAGCCTTTTTGTTTGAGGGCATTCTCGCAGCGACGAGCTGTCAAGGATGACAGACCTGCCAAAAGAAATAGAAAAATACAGGCTGCCTTGCCCGGTCGCATAGCCGAGCAGCAATGCGAAGCATTGCGGCCAGGCACTGGGAGGAGCGAGGGATATACTTAAAAAAAGAGGAGGAAGGAGAACCGCTCCGAGAAAAAAAGCGCAAATCATCGCGCGACATCAAAAAAACCAAACACAGGTTGTAATGACGTTCTATAATGAGCCTATAAATTCAGACAGTTTTCGGAGGGGGTTTTCAGTGATATCCTGCTTCATAGTGAGGAAAACCATTGAAGAAGACATACGATAAGGCATTTAAGCGAAAATAGTACTTGAGGTTTTCAAGGAGGAGATGACGTTGCAGGAGCTGGGGCATAGGTACGGGCTACACCCGAATGTCATCAGTAACTGGAGGAAGCAGGCACTGACAGAGATGCCAAATATATTTGAACGATCAAACAAGAAAAGCGCGGAAGATCGCGAAGTTGAGGCACGAGAAGAGTCGATGCTCAAGACTATCGGGCAGCAGAAAATTGAAATTGATTTTCTAAAAAAAAAGTATCGTCAATTGTACGGCCGGGACCCGCAATGATTGAACGCGACCATCGGGAGCTGTCGATACGTCGGCAGAGCGAGCTCTTGGGCATTTCCCGATCAACCGTGTACTATCAAGCGCCTTCACAGCGGGATCAGAACGATGTGGACGAGCTTCAGGAGATCCTCGGGGTGCTGGAAGGCATACCGTTCTACGGCTACCGAAAAGTTGCCCTCGAGATGAAAAAGCAGGGGACGAATACGACGCCCAAACGGGTACGGCGGATCATGCGAAAGTTCGGACTCAAGGCAATCTATGCCAAACCGAATCTCTCGAAGGCACGCAAGGAGCACAAGAAATATCCCTATCTGCTTTCAGGGAAGATCATTCGCCACCCGAATCAGGTCTGGGCCAGCGATATCACGCATATTCGGCTTCCCGGCGGGCAGGTATATCTTGTGGTGATCCTGGATCTCTATTCCCGCAAGGTCTTGAGCTGGCGATTGAGCAACAGCATGAGTGCCGATTTCTGTACCGAAGCGCTTGAAGAGGCTCTGTGGCGATACGCAAAGTCCGGCGATTTTCAACACGGACCAGGGAAGCCAGTTTACCTCTGATGCGTTCACAGAGATCTTAAAACGCCATGGAGTGCGCATCAGCATGGATGGGAAGGGCCGTGCACTGGATAATATCTACATCGAACGATTATGGAAGACACTGAAATACGAAGATATATACATCAAGTCATATGAGTCCATGAAGGACCTCAAAGACGGACTGAACAGGTATTTCCGGTTCTATAATACGATGAGATTCCATCAGTCCCTGGATTATCAAGTTCCGGATGAGAAGTACGAGTCATTTCAAACTTCATTACCGGAAGTTCAAGTGGCAGCATAAGCGTTAGGCTACACTGAAAACTTTTTATGATTTTGGTCTGGACAAAGGGCGCAGTTTATTCCAACCCCAAATGGCTACCCGACAACCATCGGGCCTATCTGTGAAAATCGGTGTTTATCGGTGGTAAAACAAAACTTTCTCATATGTGGTCCCTAAGACGGACTGTTCAACGAACACATCGGCTATGCACCGGAAATGGTCACCATGCCCGACAACGAAAAGACCGGCTCCCGCTCGAAGATGAAGGACAACTTCAAATACGAAGGGGACGGAGAAATGGGCCGGATCATGTCCGACTTCCTCATGTACAACATGCGCGAAGGCCGAGGAATGAGCGAAGCGGCCAAGCCGGTGTACGAACGACGCATGTGGGATGACGACGGAAGCTGGATAGAAGCGCCGAGCATCCGCGGTGTGGTGAACATCGGCGTTTCAATTACCGCCAGTTTTTTAGCTCCCGGAGTGGGGGGAGCCCTCATGGGGGCGGCATTAAACCTGGTGGATGATGCGATGTTCACGGCCATGGACGTGCAAAACGGGGTAATGACCGCTGACGAAGCCTGGGTCAGCATGGGTAAACAGGCGCTCTCCAGCGTAGCCAGTGCGGCCATCGGTCAGATAGGACCAACCGGGGATGCATTTAAAGCTTTGGGTGCTGGAGCGAAAGTCGGTCTGACCCTTGGCCACCAAGTGGCGACAAATACGGTCACCGGCGCAATAAACGCCATCGAATACTCGTCCGAGGGCGGCTGGGGCTATAACGGCGAGGCGTTCCGCGAAAGCGTGGTGGGTAAACAGGCGCTGGCCGGATATGTGGGCAGTGTCGCCGGGGGCATGGTGCAGCACAGCATAGCCGATTCAAGTCTCTTCGGCTTCGTCGGGGAGGACTATGCCAACGGTATGGCCACGGCCACCATGGCGGGAAATCTTGTGCGGATGGGAACCGACTATGCTATCACCGGCAGTACGAGCATCAACCTGGCGAATATCAACGGCGTGGGCTTGTTTGAAGTCAACCTGGGGCGCGACGGTATAAGAGGCAGCATCTCAAGCGGGGGCTACGACATGTCCATGGGGACGATCATCAACAGCATAAAAGGCATAGGGACCTTACAGACATCCGCCGACATCGGCAAGAAGTTCGACGGAGACCTGGAAGTAGCCATGCGCGGGCTATCCAGTTACGGCCTTGACGAGACTGACGAATACTTCCGCCAGCTGATGAACGGCGAAGCCGAAATAACCATAGCCGACGGCGACGGCACTGCCTTGACCGAGTACGATGCTGAAACGCAAACCAAGCGAACAAGAATCGACCACGCAGGCGACGGGCAATTCGCCGGCATCCAGCTGGGCGTAGTCTTGGCGCATGAAGCGTTCCGGAACGGTATAGACGACGGCGAGCGGGGACAGCAGATTGAAACGTCTGAGGCGGTATTCGGTCATACCGTAGCCGCCGGAATGGCCGCGGGCATCTATGGCGATTCATCGATAAGCCAGGCGATGCTTGACGAAGTAGAACTATTGCGCGAGGCTCAAAGAACCAAAGACTTCAGCAAATTCTCAGCTCATGTTGCTGCGAATTATGATTCGAGTAAGGATTATTGGAAACTGACTGCTGAGGGTGAACTCATAAATGACGGGGATGGGTGGCTCCGGGATGAAAACGGTGATCTTGTACGTAATGAAAACGGAGATCCCATAGGTGCAAACGGTGTTGAAACTGGTCTTTTAAACATCCTCTATGGGGGAACAAGTGGCCGTTCATACGATAATTTCAGCGATGAAGAAATCGCAACCGCTCAACAGTTAATGGTGCAATCCGGAATGACTTCAACTGATGTTCCAATGCACGAACGGATGTGGACTGGAAATGCTGATAATATTCATGTACCGGGCCTTGGTTCTGTTCCCGTTAACCTCACCGCTTTAAACATGGGGAAAAAGTTAGATATGAACTCCGTCATGAGCAAAACAGGAGATTCTATCGCTACGGAAGCATTTGTGAACTATTACTACGGTGAAGCCCATGATGCTGCAAAAAGTGGTTTTTCCCAATTGAGTAGTGCAATGTCTAATGTTCCCCTCACAGCTCAAGGACGATTTGGAAGACTCTCTGCAACAATGACTGATTTCTATGGAAACGGAAGTGCCGTCGCCCAAAAATTGAGCCAAGAATATGGTCTTGAAGGTGAAGACTTCTTTGGCCCAAGCACCAATGATAAGCACTCCCTTGGTATGCATAAAGGCAATGACTTTGGAATGCCTGAAGGAACAGCAGTCCCATCTATCTTCTCAGGCGTTGCCTCTGTAATTGACCGGACTGATGATTATGATCCACTGACAGGCGAAGACAGTTCAGGTCTTAACGTTCAATCGAGAATAGGCTTTACATTCGAGGATCTTTTCATTGATACAGGGGTGGATTCAAACTCAATGCATTTCTCAAGTATTCCTGAGGACTTAGAAGTCGGCAGTGAGATCAGCTCCAACATGACAATAGGCTACGCCGGAGACAGTGGGGCTTCGGATGGTTCCCATCTTCACCAGCAGTTTACACTCCGCAGAGGCTATGGAAAACCGGCTACTATGGATCAAGCAAATCCATACAGGGCCCGTCAGAATTCGTTCCTGGATTTTGTGGGGGCTCCACTAATTGGGGCCTCCTGAAAAAACCTTAACCCTATACATATAAATGAAATACTGCTAGGATTTGTGTATGAAGTGCACGGTTTTTGCGAAAACCAGGCAAAAACCCTTGCACCTGTTTTCTTGGCGGGAGGGATTATGTATAGAACTGAGGACAAAACGCAGCTTTCATTTGAAGATTTCTATCTCCCATTTGGAGGCAAACTGAACCCCAATAACCGCTGGGTACAGCTTGCTGATTTAATTCCCTGGGAAGATTTAGAAGCAGAATATGCCTCACAGTTTGCTATCGAAAGCGGGCAAGGCGCTCCGGCGATCCGTTTCCGTACAGCATTGGGTGCCCTGATTATAAAGGAAAAATTAGGAATTACAGATGAGGAAACCGTGGAGCAGATTCGTGAGACGCCTTACCTGCAATATCTCATCGGAATGCAGGGGTACCAAGATGAGGCTCCTTTTGATCCATCAATGATGGTCCATTTCAGAAAGCGAATCAGCATGGACATGATCACTCACGCAAATGAATTGATTATTGCCGAAGAACGTAAAAAAAAACTGAAGATGATACGGAAGCTGAAAAAGAAGAAAATCCTGAGGTAGAAAACAACGGAAAGCTTCTGATTGATGCCACCTGCGTACCCGGTGATATTCGATATCCCACAGACCTTTCCCTTTTAAATGAGAGCCGGACAAAACTGGAAACCATCATAGACGTTCTTCACGCAAAACGGCCCAAGGGGGCGACAAAACCCCGAACATACCGGCAAAGGGCGCGAAAGGATTTTTTGGCGGTCATCAAAAAGCGCAAAGCGAGCAAGAACAAGATTCGCAAAGCAATACGCAAGCAGCTGGGGTACATACGCCGTAATCTCCGGCACATAGAGCAATTAGCGACGGTAGTCGGCTTGAATAGCCTGTCTCGGCAGCAGTACCGGAATCTGCTGGTGATCTCAGAAGTCTTTCGCCAGCAGGCCCTGATGTATGAAAACAAAGATCATCGAATGTCAGGCCGGATCGTGAGCATATCCCAACCCCATATTCGCCCCATAGTCAGGGGAAAAGCCGGTACCCCGGTTGAGTTCGGCATGAAGATTTCATCCGCCAATATTGACGGGTACATGTTCATCGATCGCTGTTCATGGGATCCATACAACGAGTCTGGTGATTTAGACATGCAGGCTGAAAATTACAAACAGAGATATGGCGTGTATCCGGAATCAATACACGCCGATCAGATTTACCGCACCAGGGACAACCGAAATTGGTGCAAGAAACGGGGAATCAGATTATCCGGTCCGCCGCTTGGTCGTCCACCGAAAGATCGTGGAGAAAATCGAGAACGAAAGAAGCTGGCCCGTCAGGATGAGCTGGATAGAATCGCCGTAGAAGGGACATTCGGCAGAGCCAAACGACGGTACTCAATGGGTCGATTAATGACAAAGCTTGCTGAGACCAGTGAATCGCAGGTGGCCATGATCATGCTGGTGATGAACCTGGAAAAGATTCGGAAGGATCTTTTTTACGTCTTGATCATAGCTATGTTACGCAGCCGAAAAATTCCGAAGTCTCATTACCCCGTGGTATTGGGGTATGGTAATATGGCAGCATAGGGTTTTTTCAGGAGGCCCTAATTGATAGTCGTGTGCCGATTCGACGTGAAAGATGGAGTGCTGGCGACAACCTGTGGCATCGCTCCAGAGACCTTTTTTATGTAAACACAAATAGTCTTTATGGGGGTACTAATGAAAGATGTATACAAGAGTGCAGTTTTATTAATGCTGCTTCTTTCAATGTTAGGTTGTAGAGAGAAGTTCGTCACTATAGACGAATTTTCTGAAGAACACGATCTCTTTTGGAATACTGAAAATGGTGCTTTGATATTTGAAGATAGAGATTTAAAAGGCCCTGGGTATGGTGTGAAAAACTTTGATCTGAACCTTCTGGAGACGGTGAAGAGCGAAGATCTGGAAAAAGTAAAAGAAATTGATATTAATGGTACAGATCTCAGTAATCAAGTACAGTTTCAATTCTCATTATTGCCAAATTTAGAGCTTTTAATAATATCTAATAACAATTTGAAGATACTGCAAGGGCTTCACGCCACTGAAGTTAGTGAAATAAGTTTGTTGGAAACTCCTCTTGAAGATATTTCATTTATCTCAGAACTCGCAGAAGCAGAAAGTATTTGGATCAGAACAACTGAATCAATAGATCAGCTACCTGACCTATCAAAGCTCGAAAATATTTATGAGTTTGGAATACAAGCAAATCCCTTGAAATCGCTTGATGGCATAGAGCGAATTCCGAACAGAATACGACTGGTGATCGGTAAAGTTGAGGATATATCAGCCTTGGAAAATATAGACCCGAATAAATTCTTCATACTCATGGATGAACGCGACCAGGAAGCTCAGCCGGAAATCGTTCAAGAAATACGTGATATGGGGTATGAGATTAGTGCTGATTGGGGATTGTAAGAAAAGATGATAGTAACTAAGATAGAGATAATAGAAATCAAGAGAAGCCTGTTCTCGTTTTTTTTATGCGCGAAACAGGTTATCTCAAATATTGTAGGAGATAATTAATGAAAAAAAGCATTATTGTAGCTGGAATCATTCTGCTCACAGGAATGATACTTGTTAGTTGTGCAACCACTTCCTCAGCCTCTTCCAGCGCGCCAAAAAAATCAGTCGATCCGAATACGATAATCGGTATGAATTTGATTGGAACTGGTGAGTCTGAAGGAGAGGCAATTTCTTTTAAAGCAGATGGAGTACTTGAAATCACTACATCTGATGGAAGCTTTACTGGAGAGTGGGAATATAATCCCGATCCTGAAATGGCGTTTCGACCAATTGTGATCAAATGGAACCAAGACGGAGAATTGCATGGATATATTTCGATACTTAGAACCGCAGACAATCAGAGTTATACACTTCTCGGCAACTGGTATCCTACAGATGCCAATAAAACTATGGTTAAGGACTATGTAGTCGAATAAATTAATCTCTCCATGCTCCCCTAAGCCCCGCCTTGAGCTGCACCGGCGAACAGCCCGGTGTCAGCTCGAAGGGAACTCTTAGGGGGACTCAGGCGAAGCTGTTTTCTTCATTGATACGCCCACTGACCATTTACCACCCTTTGAATCTCCATATTACAAAATAGCAGTCTGGTTATTACAGCTTCTTAATTTCCTGTTCGGAAAGGCCGGTAATCTCTGAGATATCTGCTATCGGAAAACCACGTTCCAGCATTTTGCGTGCATCTTCCCGGGCTTTCTGCTCCATACCGCGCTGTTCTCCCTGCTGTTCTATCCTGTCTACGACTTCTGTCAACATCGTTTTTACCTCCGTTAACTGATTTACCTTGTCGATGTCCCTGTTCTCAAGGGATCCGCGGAACATCCTGTTGATCCAGTGGCTGAATTGACGCAGCTGTTCAGGCTTCTCCTCGGCAATCATGGAGATTGCCTTGTCTATTGTCCGCCGCAATGCCGCATCATCCTCCTGCTGCTCCAGATAAATGATGGCTGCTACCAGACCCTTGATGCGCTCCAGTTTTTCCGGTGGGATATCACGCTCAATAATCGGGTAGTAAGCAAAGCTTGGGATGTACTTCTGCGGAATCTCTGGTGCAATCAATTCACTGATATTGAACGGCACCGTCCAGGGGAGGCTGCCGTTGTACAGGAGAACCGGAAAAACTGCCGGCAGCAGCCCCTTTGTACTGCTTCGAAACAACTGGTCGTACAGCTGCAGAATATACAGCAGCATGCGCACGGGAATGGTCTTGTCAGGAGTGGACTGGAACTCCAGAAGCACATACACATAGACCTCACGGCCGGGAAGGGTTACCTTATAGATAATATCACTTTCCCGGTCCAATAGCTCCTCGCTGACAAAGCTTTTATCCACCAGCTCAACATCATCAACAGCCAAGCCCTGCACAAAATCCTCCTCAACAAAGCGGGTGAGAAACTGATGAAACACCTGCTTGCTTGAGAAAAGAAATTTATATGCACTGTCCCAGGGCTTTCGTTCTGCCATATACACTAGTATACGACGTTTCATAAAGCAGGACAATTGGTTACGTTCCAGCCGTTCTGAAGGAAACCAAAGGCGCGAATCCCGCGCCTCACTACATAAATAATCATTTCAAAATGATACGTGGTTCACTCTGCTTCTATTACGTACAGCCGCATTCCTCCTGCTGCACCATCCGTGACCATCGTGTGTTCATCTGTGGTTACCACCAACTCTCTGATTCGTGCTACAATTTCATACCGCCATCCCTGAAAAATGGAGCAGCCGATGCAGGAAAGTCCCGGCCGTGCACCAAAACTTGTAGAGCTCACCACCGCCAATCCCCCGGGCATCGATCCCCGGCGGGTACAGCTGTGGGTGGACGATGACTGGGATAATGCCCCGGGCCGCAGTCTTTTGATCATGCATGACGGGCAAAACCTATTCCGGGAACAGGATGCCCATTACGGCATCTGGGGAATCGTTCAGGCAATCCGCCGGCTCAGATCGCTGAAAGCCATCCCGCCCACAGCCGTAGTCGGAGTGTGGAACAGCGGGGAGAACCGCTGGCTGGATTACATGCCCATGATCCACCCCTCTGAAAGCCGCCAGTGGCAGGCGGTCATGGCCGAACATAAGGCCCTGGGTGAACTTCCGCGCTCCACGCTGTATGGCGACTATATTGTCAGCTCGGTGATCCCCGCAGCACTTGAGCATGCGGGTGCCGGAACAGGCGACTGCCGGATCCATACCATGGGCTCCAGCATGGGCGGTCTCATATCTCTGGACCTGTTCATCCGCTATCCTGAAATCTTTCGTGGAGCAGGCTGTCTGTCCACCCATTGGAGCGCAGGCGGCAGCCGAATGATTGACTATGCAAAAAAAGGCTTATCATCCTGGAAGGGAAGCGACGGCCGGAAGCTCTACTTTGATTTCGGAAGCAGCGGGCTGGACGGCGACTATGAGCAATATCAGAATCAGCTGGACGGCCATCTGATTTCCCGGGGAATAACATACGGAACCGATTTTCTCAGCCATCGCTTTCCCGGGGCGGAACACAGCGAAGGGGATTGGCGGATGCGCCTGGAAGTCCCGCTGCGGTTTCTCCTTTCCAGCTAAAGTCCATTGTGCCGCCACTGATTCACTGCATGATGTTTTCGCCGCCGCCCCATTGAGATATACTCAGTCCCATGAAATACCGATGCATATTAATTGATCATGATGATACCGCCGTGAACAGCACCCCCAGCGTGCATCATCCCGCCCACGTGGAGCAGATGAAGCGGTTGGGAAGGGAGGAGCAGACCCGGAACCTGGAGGACTGGTTCCGTCTGAACTACCATCCGGGCATTCACCATTTCCTGGAGAAGGAGCTGGCCTTGAACGAAAAAGATGCTCTGCTGTGCTACAACGTGTGGCGGGAATATACCCAAAGCCGCGTACCTCCCTTTTTTCCCGGTATGCTGGACCTTCTCAGTGAAGTGGTGCGCCAGGGAGGCGTCGTGGCAGTGGTTTCCCATTCGGAAGTGGATATAATCCGCCGCCATTATGAGCTGCAGCAGGATGTACCGGGCTTCATGCCCGCAGAAATTTTCGGGTGGACCGGCGATCCGACCAAGGCCAAACCCCATGTGTATCCGGTGGAAGAAATGATCCGCCGCCACGCTCTGAAACCGGAAGAGATCATCATGATCGACGATCTCAAGCCGGGCATTGAAATGTCCAGAAGGGCGGGAATCGCATCCATGGGTGCGGGGTGGAGTCATGCCATTCCGGAAATCCGGAAAGATATCAGCGAAATGGCAGACTATTATTTCACATCAGTGGAAGATGCGGCCCGGTGGCTTCTGGATTAACCGGATCGGATACTCCATCTGCTTGGGGCCTGCCCCGGAGTCCGCACACCCCTTCACAGGCTTTGGGGCACTATCTGCCTTATCAGAGACTGAGAAATGCTGTGAGGGCAAGTTTGAACTTCCAGCCTCCGCTTGCTCCGTGGGTGTAGGGCATCAGTTCAATTCCCAGGGGAATAGCCGGATTAATGTCATTCAGTTTCAGGATTGCCGCCGTTCCTCCGCTTACAAACATATCGCTGCTTTCCCCGGGATTTATTTCTGTTCTCAAGCCTGCAGCCCCTTTGAGCTGAAAAACCGGCAGATTGATCATATACCAATCAAGGTTGATAGTTGCGGAAGCCTGAACAGGGCTGGAGTTTCCAGGAGGAGAAGCTCCCAGATCAACGTAGAAAGAAAATCCCAAATCTTTCAGACTGTCAGTGCCCCGGGAAGAAAAGCCGCTGAAGAGCTCCACAGAGGAAAAATTGCTGGAGGCCCCCAGATGAATCCGGGTATCCCCCCTAGTCTCGGCCATGCTTACCCCGGGACTTCCTGAGGTATCTGCATTGCTGATATTTCTGAACGGGAAATTCCCCTCCACAAGCAGCATTCCCGGTTGGAAATTGACGCTGCCTCCCATCCACACCGGCTGAAAATAGAGGGTGGTTTCCTCCCGGCTTTTCAAATAGACAATATCCACCAGTCCGCTGTAGCGCTGGGTCTGACCGTCGGTTCCGGCATGGGAGCTTAATTCCCGGTATACGTAGTACACCTTCTCCAGCTCATACTCACGGGCTTCATTGCCCCGGGCGAGGAGGAGAATTTCATCGTTGCGGATGAGAATTTCTTCGATGGTTTCAAAGCGGGGCCTGCGGGCGAGATTGCTGAACGAAGCATCGGGCTGATCCGGCAGATCGCTCACCTCAGCATCCGACTGGGCGCTGAGCATTCCGGGAAGCAGAACGGCGAGCATTAAAAGGGAAAGTACGGTTTTACAGAATGTTTTTTGCATATTTGCTTCTCCAGAGTGTGAGGATGAAATCGCTGATGTCAATTTCCAGGCTGTTCTCCCCTTGGGGAAGATGAAGTATGTGAAGTCTTCGGCTGCCGCCGTTGTACTCATCGGCAATAAGACCGATTTGATCGTCCGGGCGAATGCCCAGGTTATAGGCCTGGGTACCGCTGAGCACGTCTTTCACCTGGTAGAGTTTCATGCTGATGGTTTCGTTGCCCGCATCAAAATCCACGGTTCGTGCATCCTCGCTGTGAACCGAGAAGCCGAAGTTGGCCAGCAGGGTATCCACCTTGTACTGGATGAAGTTGGCGGTGTTTAGAGGGAAATCCGGGCGGCGGTGAAGCCGGGTGAGCATACGGCTGCTGCTTCCGTCGGCATGGCGGATCTGAAGTTCCACAATTGAACCGATGCTCCTGGAAGCGATGTAGCTTTGCATGTCAGTGATTTCATCGGCGGAGATGTTGTTTACCGCCATAATAATATCTTCAGAAACCAGTCCGAACTCCTTCAGAGGTGAAGACGGAAAAAGATAGTCGATCCGAAGACCTTCCTCCACTTCGCTTGAGGTTATTCCCAGCCAGGCATTGCCGGTATGCTCTCCGTTCATGAGCTGCTGAATTTTACCCAGAATGGTACGGGTGGGAATGGCAAAGTTGATCTCTTCACCGCTGAGACCGCTGCTTACCAGCCCGTAGATGCGGAAATCGTCACCCAGCATCATGCCGCCGCTGTTGCCCGGTGCGGAATTGGCATCGAACTGGATTACGTTTCCCACCTCCGCCGCAGGACGTGAAACAGTGGATATAATCCCCCGGCTGAGACTGTCGGTGTAGCCGTAGGGATGACCGTAGCTGTACATGGTTTCACCCTGTTTCAGCTCTGAACTGTCCCCCAGAATGCTGCGCATATGCATGCTGAAGGGCAGGGTTTCCTCCAGCTGAAGAACTGCAAGATCGTTCAGGGTATCCACACCTTTCACCTCTGCAGTAAATGTGCGTCCGCCGCTGGTTCGTGCTTCAATACGTACTTCGGTATTCCGAGGATTATCGAAGCCCTGCACCACATGATATGCGGTAAGAATATGCCGGGGACCGACAATAATGCCGCTGCCGCTGAACTCCGCCCGCCGCTCAACAATGTCCTGAACCCGGTAGCGGAATTCCACTTTAACCTCTGTGAGAAGTTGTGATGCGGTTTCCAGATCCAATGCTTCGCCCTGAAAGAAATTTTCCGTCAAACGGTGATCAAGAATAAAAAGAATATCGAAGGCAGCTGTATCCAATGCCTGCCGGGCAAGCAGGTCCCGCTGTTCCTCCAGGTTCCGGGCATCCCCGGCGATGGTGGGAAGGTTCATGCTCATTAGTGAATCGAGATTATGATAATGGGTTACTGCGTTGTACAGCCGATTCTCCTCCAGAGCCCGGCTGAATTCAGCCTGTTCCAGTCCGTACAATTCATTGAGCAGAGTGCCTGCTGCTTCGGGAAAGCTTTCATAGTGCTCGTTGAGAAGCTTCAGCGCCTGAAATGGATCCGGTCCCTGGAAGAAGTATCTCACTTCCTGAATAAACGCATCGGCGTTATAGCTTTCCTGCACCTCAGTTGTCTGGCAGGAGACAGCAAGCAGAAGTGCGGCAAGCACTGCCCCGAAGGGAAGGCTGCGTTTCAAGATTCGGTTGGGAACCCGTTGAGGTTGCGTTTGTTGACGAAGTTGCGGCTGTTCACCTGATGTTGAATCCATCGGTCCTCCGGATGGTGATATTTTTACTGTCTGAAGATTCAGAAGCTACATAATACAGAAGGGGAAATAATCAGTCCAGCAGGGAGAAATGGAAACACCCTGGCGTCATACTTTTCCCACCGGAGCACCATAGACCATAAGCTCGGTTTCACCGTCCACGCCCAGAAGGGCATCGCACTTTTCCTGGTCGTATGCACCGATTGCACAGGTTCCCCCATCGATGGCCGCACATGCAAGATACAGATTCTGACAGAGATGACCGGCATCAAGAGCTACCAGCTTGGGCATCCTGCCGGGGTAGCGCCAGTGGGTCCGGTAAGGAACTGCAGTCCAGAGAAATATGACCGGTGCATCCCAGCCCTGGCCGTTCAGTGCTTCCCTGCATTGCTCCCGAAGGTTTTCCGGGCGGGATACCAGCAGCAGCTCATGCTCATAGGGGCGGTACAGGTAAATTCCTTCATCCAGACCCTCCACATGAAACACAGCAATGTAGGTTTCAAAGGGATGGCGGGCGCCTGCAGAAGGGGAGGTTCGTCTGCTGCCCCGGGGAGTCGTTTCATGAATGCCCTGGGTTGCAAACAGCAGCCATCCCAGTTCCGTCAGGCTGATTGCCTGTTCCAGAAATTTCCGTTCACTCCGCCGGGTAAGGATGGCATGTACCAGATCAATGCCGGTAAAGCTGTCAAAATCGGGTTCGGGAAGAGGATGGCGTTCACCGTTCCATTCTTTCTGGAATGCCGGCACTTCCGCTCCTTTTTGCTGATCCGATTCGATATTCAGATGCCAGTTTGATTGCAGGTTTGATATATCCATAATTGATTAATCCTTCCCGGGCGCCGCCGGCTCCGAAAGTATCATCCCGCTGAGAAACAGCAGCGCAGCGGTCCCCGCCAGCACGGCGGCTGCCGCCCCGTAGCCTCCCGCAATGCTCAGGCTGGCTGAAAGCATGATGGGGCCCAATGCCGAACCTGCCACAAGAATTCCCATGATGAAACCGGAAATGGCTCCCAGATGTGTTGTGCCGAAAAACCGCGGCCATGTAAGGGTTGTGAGGCTGTTGAAACTCCCACCGGCCAGCCCGTTTCCCAAAATGATTATAGCAGTAAAAACGAATCCGGGCTGTAAAAAATTTATCCCGATCATGGAAATCATCAAGCCGGAAAGGAGGGTTGCCAGTATCCATTTCAGCCGGATAAAATCCGAGGCGAAGCTCACCAGGGCGTTTACAATCACTGAAATAATGCTTACGGGAATAAACACCGACACGGCAATGCTCCGTCCGATTCCCGCTTCTGCGAATATGCTGACTACATGAAAGGTGAAACCGGTAATGTAGAGTGACGAGAGCCCCACCGAAAGACCGTACACCCAGAACCTAGCGGTTTTCACCGCCTCTGAGAGGCTCATATCCGGTGCCTTCACCTGGTCAGCGGCATCATCTCCCGGTGCGTCTGTATGTTTCTCAAGGTTTCGGGTCAGTTCATCACCGGGATCCGCCGGTTCCCCGTCGGGCTTCAATCCTACAGATTCAGGGTTGTCCCGGACAAGTATCACATAGAGGCTCACACCGAGAATCAGGACGATGAGGCCGCTGATCCTCCATGCTCCCTGCCATCCTGCGGCCTGGATCAGACGGTCGAAAAACGCCGGTGCGGAATTGAAGCCGAAACTCACGAATGTTCCCACAATGGCGCTCACCATGCCCCGGCGTTTCACAAACCAGCGCATGGGCAGGTTGCGGCTTACCAGGGTGAGAGAGCCCTGACCGAGAAAACGGAGGAGAAAAAAGCCTGCGCTCATGATAATCATGGCTGTCAGCCCCGGAGGGAGCAAGGTCAGCGTCCTGGATGCAGCATCAACAATACCGTCAATATAACTGAGTACCAGAAGAGAAAGCCCCAGCAAAGCCGCCACAATGCTTCCGAACCGTCTGCTGCCCCAGCGGTCCAGAAGAACTCCGCTGGCGGAGAGAATGGCCGCAGACGAGAGTGTCCCGATCATATATGCCAGACTGAGCTGATCCCGGCTTAGATGCAGTGCATCGATGAGGAAATCGGTGAACACCGAAACCCCGATGGTCTGCCCGGGAATGCTCAATAGCATTCCGATGGTGCCCGCTCCAACCATTACCCATCCGTAATAAAAGGGCATTCGCCGGTATATATTGCCGTGTTTTGCTTGCATGCGTTGAATCCTTATGCAGTGCACCAAAGCTTGTGAAAACCTGAGGTTTCCAAATTTTCACCGTTTCTGTCCGCCGCCGATAGCGGTGCAAAAATGTGCACCACCATATCAAGTGTGACGGCGGCTGGGAATTTTTCTTTTCACAAGCTTCTGTGCACTGGATGTAGTAAAGAGAGGAAGTGGTAGCATATTTCACCGATCTTGGGAATCATCACGGCGGCTCATCATGGCGGTACAAAACGGCGGTACAAAACGGCGATACAACACGGCAACTCAACTCAGCCGGGAGTAAGGCGCAGGTGAGCATGAAAAGTGATGGGGCAGGCTGCCTGTGGAAGTGCCGCCTTCAGGCGGGTTCCTGTCCCACAAGATCACGGATGGCAGAGAGGGTTTCGGGAGATATGATATGCTCCATCCGGCAGGCGTCTTTTTCGGCAATTGAGAGTGGGACCCCCAGGGTTCGCACCAGATATTTGGTGATGCACACATGCCGCATCTTCACATCTTCGGCCAGCTCAAGGCCTTTGGGGGTGAAGCGGATGTTTCCGTATGGCTCGTGGTGAATCAGCCCGTCTTCCTTCAGGATTTTCAGTGCCCGGTTTACGCTGGGTTTGGATACATCAAGGGCTTTTGCCACATCCACCGAATGGACGGGATGCTCCTTGCCCTCCAGTTCGAGAATGGTTTCCAAATACATTTCCAGGGATTCACTGTAAGACATGGGAGTTTACCTCTTGATTCAAGTATAGTACGCATGAAGCCCGGGCGCATGCTCTTCGAAGCTATCCGGCGAAAAACCCTTGGATTATGGCGGCTTTCAGAGAAGACCAGGGCAGAACGCCTTCACCCGCAGCTGCAGCCCGGATCCGGTCTGGCTGCCCCTGAACGCCGTCGTTCCGTTGCAGTCGGTGAACCTGCGGTTGCATGTCCAAAGCCGTCCCCTCCACCGGCGGCAGAACAGCTTTCCGCCGGTGCCGTGCAGTGATCAAGGAGGGGGCAGGATGCGCAGCCCGGGAATACGTTGGGGGGAAGCCGTTTCCGCCGTTGCCGGTCCGCCCGGATTTTCAGGATGCCGGGGGTCAGCATCAGAACGATGACCCCCAGCACCAGAAGGTTTGCAGCAATCATTTGGCCCGTCCTGTTTCAACCGGTGAAAGGGCAATTGATGAATGGCCGCTGCTTCGGCTTCCTTTCCACATGAAATATCCTGTTACCGAGATGATCGCCGCCACCGCCAGCAGGCCGGGGAGGAAGCCCGATCCGACTGTCCCGGCGGTAATGAGGGTGCCGATCTGGTATACCAGGAAGGAAAGCACGTAGCCCATACCCAGCTGAAAACCGATGGCCCCCCAGAGCCATTTGGGAGATTCCATTTCCGAGTTCATGGCTCCGATGGCTGCAAAACAGGGAGGGGTGAAGAGGTTGAATACCAGGTAGGAAAGACCTGCCACTGCGCCGATTCCGAAGACCGAAAGTACTTCGCCGCCGCCGGATACCAGCGCAAGCTCTTCAATATCAATAAAATTGGTAATGGAGAATGTAACCGCCAGGGTTCCCACCACGTTCTCCTTGGCGATGAAACCGGTAATTGCTGCGGCTGCGAACTGCCAGACACCGAAACCCAGGGGGATAAATATGAAGGCCAGGGGAGATGCCAGACTTGCAAGAATGCTGCTTCCGGGCATGGATTCTCCCACAACCTGGAACTGCCAGTTGAAGGTCTGAAGCATGTGAACTGCTGCATTACACACAAGAATGATGGTTCCGGCCTTGATGATAAACGCCTTGGCCCGTCTTAACATAGAGGCTGCGGCTCTGCGGATGCCGGGAAGACGGTATTCGGGAAGTTCCATAATAAAATAGGATCGGGATCTGTCACCGGTAATCCGGCGTACCACCAGACCGCTGATAATGATCACAAAAATCGCGAGAAAGTACATGGATGTACCCACCCATGCCTGGTCGCCGAAAAACACTCCGGCAAACAGGGCGATAATGGGCAGCTTGGCACCGCAGGGCATGAAGGGAGATAGCATGGCGGTGGTTCGCCGCTGCCGTTCGTTCTTAATGGTGCGGGTTGCCATAATTCCGGGAATTGCGCAGCCGGTGCTTACAATCATGGGAATGATGGACTTCCCCGACAGGCCGATTTTCTTGAAAAACCGGTCCATAATTACCGCAACACGGGACATGTACACCGAATCTTCAAGAAGGGCCAGCATAAAAAACAGAACCATGATCAGCGGGAGAAATCCCACGACCGCACCCACACCGCCGATGATTCCGTCCAGAAGCAGTGCACTCAGTACGGGGTGTACCTGATCTCCCAGGAGAGCAGCAACCCAGCCGTACACGGTGTCGATTCCGCCAACAAGGAGATCGGCCAGCCATGGTCCCACCCAGGTTTGGGAGAATGAGAACACCAGCCAGATCACCCCCGCAAATATGGGCAGTCCCAGCCACTTATGGGCAACGATCCGGTCCACGGCATCCTGAAAGGTCTGCCTGGACGAATCCACTTTTCGCCGTTCTGCCTGCTCCACCAGGTTGTTTACCCATGAAAAGCGTTCCGGATCTTCTTTTGCTTCGACGTGCCCGGCTTTCGAGGCGGAACGGGATGTATAGGCCGGAGCCTGGGCTTTGGTATGTTTGAAACGGTTCATGGCGGACTCCAGGAGTTCCCCAAGGCCGTTCTGATTCTGTGCGCTGGCCATCGTCTGGATTACCGGACAGTTGAGAGACTCGCTGAGAATCCGGGTATCCAGGATTATGCCTTTCTTTGCCTGAAGATCGCTTTTATTCAGGGCCACAACCAGGGGTATGCCCAGCTCAAGAAGCTGGGTGGTGAAATACAGGCTCCGGTTGAGATTAGTGGCATCCACGATATTGATAATCAAATCCGGGTTTTCATTCTCAATAAAATCCCGGGTAATGGATTCTTCTCCGGTGAATGGTGATATGGAATATGCACCGGGCAGGTCCACAATCATCACATCCTCTGTTCCGGGATTCAGGAACTCCTTCACCGGGCCTTCTTTTTTGGCTACAGTGACTCCGGGCCAGTTGCCCACATGTTCGGTACTGCCGGTAATGGCATTGTACAGAGTGGTTTCCCGCTGTTGGGATTACCGGTCTGCGCAATCTTCATTGCTCACTACTATTGGTATTGGTATTGGTATTGGTATTGGTATCACAGAGCTCGAAGCTCCGGGGGGTGGCTGCAGGTATGGTTGCAGTTGTGGTTTTTTTCCAGCCGACCGGGATCATTCCGGGGGTTGGCAGCTGTCTTGCCCATAAATGTTGCAAAGTTAGTCTCGGATAACTTGTTGCCCAAAAAATGCGGCTTGGACCATCCTTATCAGGCGATCCGTTCCCGGCTGCGGCAGGCTTTTACCGGTTCTGTTGCGATGCCGATGGCTGATGCCAGATCTGCATCGATGCTGTACCTGGCGTTTTTCACATTGATGATGATATTTTCAGCAAGCCGTGAGATGACGGTAACTTTTTCCCCCGGATAACAGCCCAGGGTGAACAGAAATTCTTTCATTCCCTCTTCAGCGGCTGAGATGTGGGAAATGGTATATTCGGTATCGGTACGTGTGTTCAGCAACGTCATGGCTGCACCTCCGCATATATGTTAACCGGCATTATCTTAAGTCCAAGTTTATCCGCGCTAACACAATCTGTCAACAGAAAGATCCTGAAAGATTTAAATTCAATAAAAAATTATCTAATTATGAGGTTCGGGGGACAGGACCATGTTTCAGGGCTTTAAATACCGCGCCGCAGTGGATATCTTTTACGTCAGATGGAAACACACGGAAACAGGAACACACATTCAGACTCCCCCGGACATTCCTCCCAAAAGTTGTCTCGACTGGCGGGCCGTATTCAGCAGACCATGGATCTCAGGGGACGCTGGAAGATTCACCGGGATGACATCATGGATGCCCTGGAAATGGAGCTTGAAGATTTTTACACCCGGATTGAACGAAGCCGTTCTCCGCTGGTGAATTTCGCAACCCATGAGTACGGACACGAAAACATCGGCAGCCTGATCACGTTGCTGGAAGATATCGGGTATACCGAAGCTCCCAGGGTATTCTGGGAGGCCGGTCTTTTTATTCCCTACGATATTCAGATTGAGCTTCAGGAAACGGTAATCGAACTGGTTTCCCGGGAGAAGAGTCTGCACAGCATCGACTTTTTGAGCTTTGAGTCCATGTTCAACACCTTCGGCAATTTTCCCGGGGCCCTGGACGTGTACCTTGATCAGTTCTTTCCCTGGGAGCATCTGCGGGATGAGGCTGCGGAACTGGTGATCGAATCACATCCGGAAACCACCGGAGAACTGCTTCGTCCCTCCATGGTGGGGCTGGCGGAAAAGCTGTTTCGGAAAGGATATGTACCCTACCGGGATCTGTTCGCAGATATCTTTCTGGAGCTGCGGCATTATCTGATACTTCATGGTCTCATGGAAGATCCATGGGAGAGGGAGAGCCATTCCCGCCGTAGCGGGGAAGGGGGGCGAAGCCGCACCCCCGGGGACGAAGCCTCCGACCGCAGGAATGAAAAACGAAGGGCCCGTTCCCTGTTCGGTCTCAGCGAACCGGAGGCCGCAGATCCCGTTCGGGTGAAACGCAGATACAAGGAACTGATGAAAACCTACCACCCGGATATCAACCCCATGGGGCTGGAAAAATCCAAGGAGATCAACACCGCGTACCTGCTTCTCATCGGGTGAACCTGCCCCGCCGGTATGCGCTGCTGCGACGAATCATCAGCGCCTGATCTTCTCAGCCTTATCTTCAGCAGCGGAGGAACGGCCCCGGTAGACGCGGTAGAGCATCCAGGCGGGAATGAGCAGCACTGCCTGAAGCAGAAGATATGCATTGATGATCCCCAGCAGATCTCCCAGCCATCCCAGAAGCAGACTCGCCAGAGCGAACACGGCGCTTCCGGCCAGAGATACAATTGATCCCATGGTTGCCCGCTGCCGGGGGCTGAATTCATCCTGCTGCAGGCTGTTTTCCCCTACGGTCTGAACTCCGAACATCAGACTGGTAGATGCAATAAGCAGGGGCGAAACCGGCCCGGCCAGAAGCAGGGCAGCAGCATGCAGCCCCCGACCGGCAAGACGGGTGAAAATCACCGATTTCAGCCGGCCGAAGCGCCGGGTGATCCTGCCGCTGTAGTGGAAACTCACTGCTGCCCCGAGATTCGCCAGGGTTTTGGCAATACCGATGGCCCAGACCGGCCAAAGCGTTGCAAAAAATGCCGCCTGAAACTGATATCCGGCTTCACCGAAGGAATGTCCGATTACCGAAGCGCTGCTGATTTTTCTGAGCACGGGATTGCGGCGGAATTCCCGGAAGGCCGCACGGAGCTGAAGCAGCGGGTCTTTTCTCCGTGTGTCAACCGCCGTATCTTCAAAAAAGAAGGCAATAATGAAGCATCCCAGCTGGGGAATGACCGAGAGCCACATCACCAGAGAGTAGGAAACAGAGGCCAGGATCCCTCCGGCCACTGCGGATATTGCAAGGGCCAGCTGAAACATGCTTGAGACCCGTCCCAGATAATGGGCGTATTCCTTCTGTTCACCCCGGGACTTGAGGAAATCGTAGAGAAATGCATCGTTGTTGCCGCTGTAGATAGAGGCCGAAAGGCCGAAAAATGCCGCGCCGACGAGTAAGCTCGCATACCCGTTGTCCAGGGCAAAGAACAGACTCCCGGTGAGGGCAGAGGCTGCTCCGGAAATGATGCCAGCCTTTCTCCCAAAGTGATCGGAAATCAGTCCGGTGGGAATTTCAAAAAGGGCTGAACTGAGAGTCATAACGGAAAAAACCGCCATTCCGCCCAGGTACGAACCGCTTTCCCGGGAAAATATCAGCACCGCCACTGCGGCCCACAGTTTGAAGTCAGTGAGAAAATTAAAGATATACAGCAGTCTGATATTTCGGTGCACATCCAAGTGTAAAAAGTATTCCCCTTCCGTTCAAGACAAAAAGCGGGAATGTTTCATCAGGCTATTGATTCGGGAGCGAAAAAGAAGTACAGGTGATGTATGGAACAACAGCCCCTGATTATTCAACAGGAAGAGGAACAGCGTCCTATTACCACTATCAGCGCCATTCTGGCGTCTGTGCTTCTCATGGGTGTGGGCTCGGCACTTCAGGGCACCGCCCTGGCAATCCGCGCGGGAATCGAAGGCTTCTCGGCCTCGTCGGTGGGGATTATCATGTCCATGTACTATGTGGGGCTGGCTCTGGGAATTTTTGTAGCCGGTCCGGTGATCCGCCAGGTGGGCTACGTGCGCTCGTTCGCCGCCTTCGCCTCGTTTGCCTCGGCCACATCCATAATCCATATTCTTGCGGTGGAACCGGTTACCTGGATCGTGCTGCGGCTTATCCACGGTATCTGCCTGTCGGTTATGACGGTTGTGGTGGAAAGCTGGCTGAATATCTCCTCAACCGAGGTGAACCGGGGTAAGATTCTCAGCCTCTATTCGGTGGTTCTTTTGGCGGCCATGGGGATGGGACAGCCCCTGATCGGGTTGTTCTCCCCCGCCACCTTTGAAATTTTCGGGGTAACCACGGTGCTCATTTCCCTCTGCCTCATCCCCCTGGCATTGTCTCCGGTGACCGGCAGCCCGAAAATCAGCAATGAAAATCCGGATTTGATGAAAACCTTCAAGAAATCGCCCCTGGCGGGATCTGGAGTGTTCGTCAGCGGCATGATCACCGGCGCCAGCTGGAGTCTCATACCCCGCTACGGTCAGCAGGTGGGAATTCCCGAAGGGAATATCGGGCTGCTCATGCTTCTTATTTCTCTGGGAACCCTGGCGTTTCAGTGGCCCCTGGGCTGGCTGTCCGATAAAAAGGACCGGCGCAGAGCCATCCTGCTCAGCACCCTCATCGGGATGATTGCAGCCCTGATAATCGGCATTACCGCAGCCGAGGGGCCGGCACTCCATGTGTTAATTCTGATATTCGGCGGCTTTGCCATGCCCCTCTACTCGTTGAACGTTGCCCTCATGAACGACCAGCTCGGCCGGGATGAAATGGTGCATGCCGCTGCGGCCATCGTAGTGTTTTATGGTGCGGGGTCTGCCGCAGGACCCATTGTGGGAAGTCTGTTCATGGAGCGAATGGGGCCGGTCGGGCTGTTTTTTTCCATGGCCCTGCCCATGGGACTGTTCATCTTTTTTGCAGTGATGCGTCTGCGCTTTGTACCCCGTATTCCCGACTTTCGACAGCGGCACTTCCGTGTGTATCCGCGAACATCCTTTACCGCCTACCGTCTGCTGAGGAAAACCCGGAAGCCCGAAGAGCAGGTGGAAAAACCCGAAGGTCCGGAAACCGAAGGTCCATCACTGCCCCTGGGATAGACGGCTGCTACAAGGCACTGAGGTCGGCGGTTGGGACAGAGACTATTTCAGACAGAGAGCGGTTCAGGCAGAGATTATTTCACACAGAAACTGGTTCACGTTCATACAGAGACCAGCCCGTCGTTTACCAGCTGGGAAGCATGGTCCTTCAGAGAATCGGCGATGGCTGTATATTTAATAGACAGAATATCCCGTGATCTGCCGGGATCCAGTTTCACCGGCACCCCGTAGTTGTTCCGGGTATAGCGCCAGTTGAAGCCCAGGAAGGGTCCCATAACATAGAACAGCGCTTTGGGAAGGACCCGCAGATTAACCGGAAGTTTCCCGTTCTGCATATTCTGGAGGATTCTTCCTGCCTCCGGCAGGCTCATTTCCTCGCTCATGAGGATAAACCTGCCTTTGGCTTCGGGGTTTTCCAGAGCCAGAATGTGAGCCTGTGCCACATCCCGTACATCTACCATGCCGAAATGAAGGTCGGGAATTCCCTGTTTGAACTGGCCGGTGAAGAATCCTGCCACCGTGGAGGATGATGTGCCGTCCAGGCGTTTTGACAGGGAGGGGCCTACCACAAAAGAAGGGTTGATAACCGCAAGTTCCCAGTGATCCTGCTGCTGGGCATACTCCCAGGCGGCTTTTTCTGCAAGGGTTTTGGAATATGAATAGGGCTGATATTTGGCGGAAGCGGTGGAGTTCCAGTGATTTTCATTCAGGATGCCTTCACTGGTGTTTTTCCATTCATTGTTGTCGGTGTGAACCGCCGCAACGCTGGAGGTGAGCACCACCTTGCGCACCGTCTGTGCACGATCGGCGCTGCGCAGTACATTTTCAGTCCCCACCTTTGCAGGACGGATCAATTCCAGTTCGGGGTCGGAGATATTGCTGATCACAAAGGGGCTTGCTGAATGGATCAGGGCTTCACAGTCGGCAATAGCAGCATCAAAAGAACCCTCAATGTTCAAATCGGCTTCAAAAAGACTGAGCTGACCGGGAAAATTTTTCTGCATGGTCTTGAGATGCCCCACCTTTCGTTCATCCGAAAGATTTCTCACGGTGGTGTGAACCTCAATGCCCCGCTCAAGCAGCTTCAATACGATCCAGCTGGCAATATATCCGCTGCCTCCGGTAACCGCAACAGGACTGAAATTTTCCGCATTTTCCATATCTTCCTCCGTAATTAGATCCCCATACCGAATCCCGGTGATGAACAGGCCCCGGCTCTGCGCCTGGATCCTGTTTTAAACATACGGTTTCTTGTATCTCCTGTCCAATTGAAGCGGCCAATCCGTGGATTTTCTCCGGTTGGGGCCCGATTTCGCTCGGGGCAGCATTCGGTCACTCCCCGTTCTTCAGCCAGATTGTGCCGGGGTTTTGAAATGCCCGCTCCCTGCCCAGTGCCCGGTACCACAGGAGACTGGCAAGCATATAGGCACCCAGCACGGCGAATGCAGCGGCCAGCCAGCGCATATCTCCAGTCTGAAACGCTTTTGCGGGAAAATTGATGGCCAGAATAAAAGGGATGGCCACCGCGAAGGTCACCGCAGAGGCGTATGTATAATCAGAGGCTACCGGAGTTTCAAATTCTGGATCCAGAACCCGCAGCAGGGCCAGGCCGGTGGTGAGAGTCCCGGTGGATACTCCGAAGATAATAAGGCTTCTCAGGAATCGGTGATCGGTAAACAGCCGGGATCCCATCCAGGGAACCACGGTAAGAATAATAAGGGTTCCCAGACCGGTTATAATCAAAATCGGAATAATGTACTTCATGGCAACCACCAGGCTGATTGCGGCTATGGAACTGGTTACCATAATATCAACAGAAATCCCCGAAACCCGGCTGAGGGTCCGGGCATCCAGAATGTGATCGGCATTGAAACGCTCCAGAAGTGCACGCACCAGCATTGCCATCATTGCGGCGAAAATGAAGCTGATTCCCCATAGATTGGTTGCCAGCTCAACGCCGGTGGGACCGATGAAGGCAAGCAGATAGCTGATGCCGTTAAGAAACAGATAAGTGAGAAGGTAGGTGACCAGTACAAAGATTACGTTTGCGGTGAGGGAGTCGATTGCCTCGGTCTGGGTGGTCTGATACGAGCCGGGCTGGAGCCGGCTTCCCCGGGGGAATACGCCGGTGCGTACATCTTCTCCCCGGATGCTTTTCATGTAGTCGGGACTGATCCAGTGCTTTTTCACCCCGTGGTGGATAAGAAAGATGCCCCCGAAGCTTGCCATAATAAAGCCGATGGCGGCAAAGGTAAGCCCCACATTTCCGGCATCCTCAATGCCGAATACCCTCCAGCCTTCACCGATGGCGTATGCCTGTCCAGGACCCAAGGCGAACCCCAGGGGGAAGAGAAAGCCGAAGCTGTGAAACAGGCCGGGCATAAAGGTTCCCATGAACAGCAGGGTGAGAAGCAGACCGAACATGGCCTGAAATCCGTACTGCCCGATAATCATCATGGAAAGTCCCAGACGATTGCGGGTCCGGCCGGGGCTCTTGACGGTGGGCCGCATGGCCAGGGAAATAAATGAAATACTTAACAGATGATAGGCTATTTCACCCAGATATTCCTGTCCGATGCCGATTAACGGAAGAAGATAGTTGTAGAAGGGCAGAAGAATAAACCCGGAGATAATGGGTACGGGGATCAGGAAGCGCTGAAAAAAGCGGAGCTTCGCCCGCAACAGGGTGCCCAGCACCAGAGCAGAGGCGATAATGCCCGCATGAATGTAAAACTGCCAGGAAAAAAGCATTGAATCTCCTTCACTTTCGGGTGAGATACGCCGGATGCGTAATCTGAATGAGATTCAATTATAATCGCCTCTGAATATGCGCACAAGGAAAAAAGAACGCCCCAAAGAATGTGGAAACAGCTTCAGAGGCGAAAATTGTGTATCTGCGTTCAAGGAAAATCGGGAAACGTGGCAATTCTACAGTAAATATGATAAAATAGCTAATATATAGACATATAATGAATGTGGTGCTTCCGCTTTTCATCTCCCGATCTTCATCCCCGATGCAGCGAATCCAACACACATCAGCCGGCTGTGGGTCTGAGGGTATCAGTACGCAAAGGGTCTGTGCTCCATGTATCTGTACTCAGTGCGTATTGGTCCACTATTGGACTGCATCCGGCGGATGAAATATTCAGGAGGTAGTATGAAACGTTTTTTGTCGGTCTTTTCCGTTCTGATTGGGTCCCTGGTACTGTTCTTGTCCTGTGAAAACGGCCTCATCTACGAGGGCGTCGAGGTAAGCATCGTTTCTCCCGACTGGGCGGAGGGCAGGGCCTTCAGCTATTTTGCCGAAGCGGTTCTTGAGGAGGAGTTCGGGTTTGTGGTTGAAGTGGTGGTAAAGGAGGGCCCGAACATGGATGAAATCATGTCTCTGGTGGCCGACGGAACCCATGATGCGGTTCTGGATGTGTGGACCGATTTTCACAGCACAGAAATATCAACCTATGAAGACCAGCTGGAACTGATCGGAGCGGTATACAAAGACGCTAAAACCGGACTGGTGGTTCCCCGCTACACCTATGACGGCGGAATTACCAAAATCTCGGACCTGGAGACGAATGATGTGGCGGGGAAGGAGATTACCGGCATAGATCCCGGAGCAGGATTAATGAGCGTTGTGGAGAATGATATAATTCCCGATTACGGATTGGATATCGCAGGCTACACCCTTCAGGACGGAAGCAGCGAGTCCATGCTGACCGCCCTGGCCGATGCCATCGCCGCGGAAGAAGATATTATCGTGACTCTCTGGCAGCCTCACGGACAGTTTGGCATCCACGAACTGGAAATGCTTGAAGAGGATCAGACCTCTCACTTCACGCCGAACGATATTCAGATGTACGGCCGAAGCGGACTGAGCGCAGATTATCCTGAGCTGGTGACCTTCATGGAAAATATGCAGTTCAGCAACGATGAGGTGGGCTCCCTGCTGGCACATATTGCCGCTTCCCAGCTCAGCGAACCGGATGCGGCAGCGGAGTGGAAGGCTGAAAATCAAGATATCTGGATAAACTGGATGGCCCAGTAGGAATATTACCGTCCTTCATCAAGCCGCCGGGCCAGAAAATCCGGCAGACCCGCCCTACGAATCCGCTTCTGGGCCCGGGCAATGTTATAGCTGCACCTTCTGAACTGGATGCGCCGGTTTTCCGGATCGAACATGGCATAGGATGCCCTGGGATCTCCGTCCCTGGGCTGTCCCGTGCTGCCTGGGTTGATAAGGGCTCTCATGCCCCTGAGGTCAATCCAGCTGTTTTCCTCCGGAATGATTTCCCGCACTCCGCCGCCGTCGTCCAGGAACAGACGGGGAAGGTGGGTATGGGCGAAAAAGCCCAGGGAGGTTTTCATTTGGGCCAGTTCAGCTGCGGCAGCGGCCGGGGAAAGGATGTAACCCCAACGGGGATCGCTTATGGAGGCATGGGTCAGGGTGATGGATCGGCTGATATGAGATTCCGTGAGAGAGAGAAGATATTCACGGGTATGGGCGGGAATTCGGATGGTTTCCAGAGCTCGTCGGGCATGGACGGAAAAATGTTCCGGCGGTTCCAGGCCGCAGAGTCCCGCATCGTGGTTTCCACGGAGCATAATGCTGCTGCGCGTATGAAGTAAATTGATGCAGGCCCGGCTGTCCGCCCCGTATCCTCCGGTATCTCCCAGACACCACAGCTCATCTGCGGTAAGCCGTTCTTTTTTCAGCACCGCCTTCAATGCCTGAAGGTTGCCGTGTACATCCGAGATGATTTGTATCATTTAACACCGCCTTTCATAGGGAAAGATCCCGCTGCCGCTGCTATACTTGTCTT
The DNA here is from genome assembly GCF_000507245.1 of Salinispira pacifica. Classification (GTDB taxonomy): domain Bacteria; phylum Spirochaetota; class Spirochaetia; order DSM-27196; family Salinispiraceae; genus Salinispira; species Salinispira pacifica. The sequence continues at coordinate 1,064,981 of NC_023035.1, forward strand.
TAATGAACAGAAAACCCATGGAGATCATCCGGGGCCGGCTGGAAGAATATTTCGCTTCGGTGTGGAAACTCTTGTCGGACACCAACCAGTACCTCAGCAGAACCTCCCTTTTGCCCCAGTACGAGGGGCGAATCCGTCATTGGAGGCGGGAACTGCAGCAGCACGCCAATGATCATGAGACCCTTTCGGAAATACGCAGGGAGATCGTCACCCTCAGGAAGGAACTTCGTCAGAGAGGGTACAACCTCCGGCTGGGGCAGTATGAGATATCCGTTGCAGGCTTCCGTTCCGACGAGGCCATGGGACTTGGATTTACCCGTGCCGTTCTTCTGGATTCTCCATCGGATATCTATATTCTAACAGGTCAGGCCAATCATATCGAGCTGAAGCTTCGTCTTGAACAGGATCTGAAGTGGGGGCGCCATTCCCCGGAAGCCGTGGTTCATTCTCTCTGGTACCGCTGGGATAACAGGCTTCTGCGGATATCCGGTGCTGACAGCGAAACCCGTGAAGATTTTCTCCTTCTCCAGGATCGGGCGGACCGGGAACCCATGCGCTATATATCCGCTTTCAGAAATCATTGAACCGCCTCCGTGCATCCACTCCTGTATTTCCGCTTCTGTCAGTCTGCCCCCGGGATTGTCCGTGCAGCTTGTCACTCCCGGGCAGGGGGGGATAGTATGGAGCATACGGTAATGCGCTGCCGCCGTCTGTTGCCGAGGTCTATGCCGCCCCGGCTGTTGCAAAAGGCCGGTGCAATAGTCTGTTACCTGCCCTTTTTGTACTGTCTCATTTCCCGGAGGTCCCATGAAGCATTTGTTATCCCGCCCAGAGCGGAGTGTGTCGCCGTTTGCCGGCGTTGTTTTCATCCTGATTGCCGGGACCGTTGTGTTTTCCTTCAGCGCCTGCGGGGGAGAAGATCCGGCGGATCTGAGCATGGAAGAGAGGTTCCGCGAAGCGGAGAACCCTCAGGCCCGGTCGGAAATCACCGGTCAAATCCAGGCCGGGCTGATCAACGAAGAGAGCAGGGAGGCCGCAGGACAGTTTCTCCAGATGGTGGAGCGTGAGCGCTTTGAAGCAACAGGGATAATCCGGGAGTCGGTAGATCTTTCGGCTTCCACCATCAACTATTATTCGGTGAATCCCATGGAGGCCATGGCGGTGCTGGGAACCATTGGCCAGGCCGGAGAAGGCGGCGAACTGAACATCGCAGACCGGGGACCCGAAGGACTGCTTCCCGCCGAGAACCGGAGTCCCAGAATTTATGTGATGTTCAATCAGCCCATGGTACCCCTTGCAAAGCTCGGCGCAGAAATAACCGGAACGGAAATTCTCAACATCGAGCCTGCGATACCCGGGGTCTACCGCTGGTACGGAACCCGGACCATCGGGTTTCAGCCCGACGCTCCCATGATCGACGAAGAGTTCTACCGGGTTTCTGTTCTCCCGGGGGTAACATCCCTCACAGGGGCCCGGCTGGAAGAGGGAATTAAGTTCAATATCTACCCCGAACGGCTGGAGCTGGTGAACTTCTACCCCGGAACACCCGAAGACTTTTATCCGCGAAATTACAACGTACCGCCTACCTACGCATCCAGTCTGGTTCTTGAGTTCAATCAGGAGGTGGATCCCACGGTGCTGGGCGGGTATATCGAACTGAAACTGGATGATCAGCCGGCAGCCTACAGCATCCGGCGTCCCCGGTACTCCGAAGCACTCTCATCCAGGACTCCCCGTGCCTTGCTGCTTGAGCTGAGCGAAGTGCCTCCGCCCAGCACCCGGGTGAGCGTAACGCTGAAAGAAGGGGCAGTTCCCCGGGACGGCTTTCCCGCCATTGAACGGGAAACCAGCCAGAGCATCCGCACCATCTCCCGGTTTCGGGTCTACGATATCCGCTCGTCGGCCTATTCCTTCCCACGGGATAACCGGGAGTTCAGTTATCCCCTCTACCTGCGCTTCAGTCACCCCCTGTCCGAAAAACAGGGCGATCGGATTACTTCCCCCGAAACCTGGCATATCAGGGTGAACGGAGAGGCGGTGCAGCCCGATTCGGTGGAGCTTTCCGGTTCCTATGTACGGTTCACCGTCCCCTCTGCGGCCCCCGGAGACGTGGTCAGGATTTCGGTGCCTCCGGTTATTCAGGATGTGTTTGACCGAAACCTGAGCAATCCCGGAGAGGCCGGTCCCCATACCATTCCCAGACCCCGTCCTTTTGTGAATTTTCCCGGACGGAGCAGCCGGAACCTGGTGCTCCGCCATCTGGAATCAGCATTTGATCCCCTCATCCTCTTCAGTTTCCGGAATCAGCAGGAGTTTTTACTGGGAAGCTCGGAATATGATCCGGAAGAACGCATATCTTCCCAGCTTTCGGGGATCTCCATGAGGCAACTGGACCTTTCCCGGATCCCGGAAGATACGGTACGCTTCGAGACCGTTGATCTTTCCCCCTATCTGAATGAGCAGGGACGGGGAACCGCCCTCATCAGCTGGATGGCCCGGGATGACCGTGAGTTTAATGCCGCCAATGAGGTAAGCAGCAGCGATAATCTCATGGTGACCGTCACCAATATCGGCATCACCTCCAGGGTGTCCTATAACAGTGTACTGGTCTGGCTGAACAGTCTCAGCGACGGATATCCCCTTGAAGGGGCTTCTGTCCGGCTGGTACAGGACGGTATCGTTCTTGCGGAAGGCAGAAGCGACGGACAGGGCCTGGCGGTGATCGGTCAGGAGGACGGCTATGGCTACCGGGACCGGGAAGGGCTTTCCATCCAGGTGGTGCATGAAAATGACCGGGCAGAGCTTCCGTTCAGAAACACCCATAATGCCTGGCGGTTCGGTGTCAACGCCGTCTACGATCCGAAATTCATCCTGGAGGATCGCTCCCGGGTGCATCTGTTCACCGACCGGGGACTGTATAAGGGAGGCGAAGAGCTCGCCCTCCGGGGAATTCACTGGATACAGGATGAAAACGGCTACCGCAGCGCAGACACCCCCTACCGTATCCGGGGTATTTCCAAAAACGGCGGTGAGGAGATCTGGTCCGCCTCGGGAAGAACCTCCGGCAGCGGAGGGTTTCATCACCGCTTCACCCTGCCGGAAAACCTGGATTCGGGAGATTACCGCATACAGTACGAACTGGATGGGCGCAGCATCGCCTCGGCTGATTTTTACGTCAGCGATTTTCAGCGGGCGTCGTTTCAGGTTACCAGCAGCATTGCCGAAGAAACAGAGCTGTTGGCCGGTGAATCCATGAATGCCCGGGTATCTGCATCCTATCTTGCCGGAGGATCTCTGGCGTCCGGGGAATACAACTATGTGTGGACCCGGAAACCGGTGACCTTCCGCCCGGATTCCCCCCGGTGGGAGCATTGGAGCTTCGGCACCACACAGTGGAGTGGGGAGAAAATTGTCAGCAGCGGAGCAGGATCCCTGGCATCCGACGGTTCGGCCAGGATTGCCGTGCAGACCGGAGACGAAGAAATCCCCTGGAAGCCGTATCTGTACAACCTGGAAGTACGGGTGAGCGATCTTGACCGCCGGGAGATCAGTTCCCGGACCCAGCGCATTGTTCATCCCGACGATCTGTATATTGCAGCCCGCTTCGGTTCTTCCACCGCCCGAGGCTGGTGGTCCCGTTTCATTCCCACCGGAGATTCAGCCGATGCACAGTTCCGTCTGGTGACTATTGAAGGAGATACGGCGGATGCATCGGGAGAACTGGAGTACGGGATTATCAGGAAAGTGTGGAAATCGGTTCAGCAGCAGGGGATGTACGGCAGACTCAACACCCGCTGGGAACTGGTGGATGAACCGGTTGAAGAGGGGCGTCTTGCAGTTGAGCAGGGAGGGGCAGCCCTTCAGTTTTCTGTCCCCGACTCCGGCCGCCATGTGCTCTACGTTCAGAGAACCGGTGAAGACGGAAGGCAGAACCGAACCGAAATTCCCTTCTACGCCAGCGGAAGCGGCTGGGTGCAGACCGCATCCCAAACCCCGTCGGATATTGAGCTGGTTGTGGATAAAAACCTGTACAGTCCCGGGGAAACCGCCCGAATTCTTGTCCAAAGCCCCGTCCCCCAGGGCCGTTACCTACTCACCCTGGAGCGGGAAGGAATCTTTGAGCAGCGGGTGCTGGACCTGGACAGCGGCACTGAAGTGATCGAAGTGGAAATATCGGAAGAACACCTGCCGGTGGTATACGCTGCCATAACCGGGTTCACTCCCCGGGGTGAGATCCCCCGGGAGTACGGCGAGCCGGATCTGGGAAAACCCAGAAGCCTCTTCGGAGTGACGGAAATCCGGGTAAGCAGAGATGCGGTCCGGCTGGATGTGGAAATTCAGGAGAATCAGGGTGTTCGGAGCCCGGGCAGTAAGGCGGATATTTCGTTGCGGGTAACCAAAGACGGCGAGCCGGTTCCCGGTGCCGAGGTGACCCTGCTTGCGGTGGATCGGGGCGTGCTGGACCTTATTGATTACCGCATTCCCGACCCCCTGGAATATTTCTATAACCCGGCCAAATTTCCCCTGGCGGTGATGGGGGATGACAGCCGGCGTCTGCTCCTGGATCCGGTAACCTACGATATCTCCACCCTTCAAGGGGGCGACGGAAGCAAGATCGAAGAGCGGGAGGATTTTAACCCCCTGGCTCTGTTTGAGCCTGCGGTGATCACCGATGAGGAGGGCTACGCCCGGGTGGACTTTCAGCTCCCGGATACCCTCACCACATACCGGATCACCGCTCTGGCCATGGATGGTACCCGTCTGGGAATGGATGAGTCGGAAATGATGGTGCAGAACCCCATTAATATGCGCAGCGCTCTTCCCCTGCAGCTGCGAACCCGTGATACGGCCGCAGCAGGAGTTATTCTGAATAATCTCAGCGGAGAAGAGGTGGAAGTGTCGGTTACTGCAGAATCGGACCTTCTCTCCATATCCGGAGAGAGTACCCGGAAGCTGACCATTCCGGCGGAAACGGTGGTGGAACTGCCCTTTGTATTTCAGGCCCTGAAGGAGGGCCGGGGATCGGTGCATTTCACCCTGGAAAGCGCTCTGCTGAATGAGCGGCTTACGGAGGAAATCCGGGTGGAACGTCCCTTATTGAAAGAGGCGTTCACCACAATGGCAACCATATCGGAAAGAAGCTCCGGCAATGGAGGCGGCGGGGGATCTGCAGCTCTGGAAGGTCTGGTAATTCCCTCGGCCATTGCCGAAGGCTATGGAAGTCTTCAGGTGAATCTCTCCTCCTCACTCCGTACAATGGTGATGCCTGCGGCGGAAGAACTGCTCATCCCGCTGTGGCATGGGGAAGACCGTCACTCGGTATTCGCCCGGCTCTTCGACCTGAACGCCAGGATGCTGGGGTATGGAAGGGGAGATGGAGGCGCCCCGGGCGGGGTTGAACTGCCCCGGATCAATATTCTTTCCCGGCTGGATGAGTATCAGTTTCAGGAGGGCGGCATCGGTCTGCGCTCACCCAGGGATCCCTGGACCAGGCCGAATAGGTTTCTCTCAATCCTCACCGCCCACAGCCTCCAGCTGGCGGATGAACGGGGAATATCAATTGAACATGATATTGACCGGAGATTACTGATGCGCTATTTGAGCATGCAGATCCGCGGCGAGAAGTTTCTCAGTGATTCACCGGTTCTTGCATCATGGCTGGCGCAGATTCTGGCCCGGGAGGGGCTGGCGGATGAAGAACTGCTGGATGCGGTTGCGGCCCGTGAAGATGAGCTGGGGATCGCCGGGTACAATATGCTTGCCGAAGCCTATGCAATTCTGGGCAGTGATGAGCAGGCCCGACAGCTCCATCGCCGAAGCAGGAATTTCGTGAACATCGGCACCCAATCCCTTGATGTACGTCAAAGCTATGAGCGGCGCAGCTACTTTTCATCCATGGAGATGGAAACTGCCGCCCTGCTGCGCACCGGAGCCATTCTGGAGGATGATCCCGACTATCTGCTCCGACTGGCCAATACCCTGGCCCGAACAAGAAATTCCCGGAGATTTCACTCGGCCATGGACAGCTACTGGCTGCTGTACGGCTTCTCCCCCCTTCTGCAGCGTGAACAACCGGGACGCAGCATGAGCGCAGAGCTTTTGGTGAACGATCAGTCCCTCTATTCCGGGTCTCTCACTGATCAAACAGAGACAGATGAACACCGGGTTTCCCTGGAGCTGGAGCTGTTCGAACCTCCCCTGGGTGAACTTAAACGGGATGTGCTGCATGAACTGAGCATACGCAAGAATGGTGGGGGACCTCTCTATTATACCGGAACTCTCCGCTATGCCCTTCCCGGAGAAACGGCCCTGCCCCGGGATGAAGGAATTGAAGTTCGTACCCAGATCGAGACCCTGGAGGGGGATGTGCTCACAGAAGACGTGCTCACACCGGGAACCACCTACCGGATGCGGGTGTTTCTCAGCACCCTCCGGCGACTGAGTTATCTGAACCTGGATGTGCCCATACCCTCCGGGGCCCAGGTCCTGGATCCTAATCTGGAGATTACCGGCTCCTACACCGATGCCGGAGGATTGCAGAGCGAGGAGTATGTACGGGAAACCCAGTACGGCGATACCGCCGGATTTCTGGGGGACGGCTTTGTGAACACCGCAACCTGGAATTTCTGGTTCTACCGGCCCGTCCAGCGCTACTATGCGGGAATGATCAGCTACAGCTGGGAAGACTTTTATGCCGGCGAACGGGAAGTGAGCTTCCTGTTCCGGGCCGCCACTCCGGGGATTTACCCCACACCAGGGGCTCAGGCCTCCCTGGAATTTGAGCCTGAGATATTCGGACGCTCAGCGGGACGTCTGGTGGTAATCCCCTCGGATGGGACCGATTCCAGATGAGTTGGAAGCACCTTCCCCGTCGGCTCAGGACAGGTCTGGCGGTACTCCTTCTGCTCCTGATCGGGTGGGGGGGGATCCGCCTGATTCTCAGAATCGCTCCCTATGCCGGGAATGAGGCCCTTGCCGATCTGCGCTTTTCCCGGGTGTATCTGGACAGGCGGGGCGGCGAGCTTGCCATTCTCCCGGTGGATGATCAGGGGCTCAGGCGGATATTTGTTCCCTTTGAGCAGTTCCCCCCGGAGCTTGAGGGGCTGGTTCTTGCTGCGGAGGATTCACGCTTCCGGTGGCATGCAGGAGTCGATATTCCTTCTCTGGCTGCTGCAGCCGCGGGCTATTTCGCCGGAGGTGAAGAGGTACGGGGCGCAAGCACCATCAGCATGCAGCTCTCCAGTCTTCTGCACCCCAGGCCCGGGACGGTGGGGGGCAAGATCCGGGAAATGCTGGATGCCATGCAGCTTGAAACCCGTCTCAGCAAAGATGAAATTCTTGAACTTTATATTAATCTTGTTCCAATGGGGTTCAACGTGGAAGGCTATCCTGCGGCTTCCCGGCGCTTTTACCGGAAGAAGCTTGCACAACTCTCGGTGGAAGAGATGGCGGTTCTGGCGGCGGTCCCCCGAAGCCCCGCCTCATTCAATCCGGTGAATTCCCTCTCCGCCGCCGTCTCCTCCGCCGAAGGTATTCTTCAGGCAGCCCGAATGAACCCCACCCACCGGGAGTTCAGCCGGATCAGTGCATACGAACGTCCGGAATGGCCCCGCCGGGCTCCTCATTTTGTCCGTTATGTGAATGCGCGCATCTCTTTGCAGCTGAGCGGCAGCCACGTACCGGGGATTACTATCCCCAGAGGCCAGATACCCAGCCACCAGGTACCAGGCGGCGGGAAAGCAGGCGGCTATGGAACCGCAGCCCGGGGATACGAACCGGTGATAACCAGCCTGGACCCCGTCCTGCAGAATGAGCTGGAAGGGGTGCTTCGCTCCTCCGTTGAGGACGCCGCAGATTTCCGCATCGGAAATGCAGCCGGCCTGGCGGTTGACCCTGAACGGGGTGAAATTCTTGCCTACGCAGGATCCTCGGATTTTTATGACCCGGCGCGTCAGGGGCAGGTGGACGGAGTTCAGATGCTCCGCCAGCCGGGCTCAACCCTGAAGCCGTTCCTCTACGCCCTGGCTCTGGAGTCGGGGTTCACCCTCTCCACTGTTCTGCCGGATATTCCCATGAGCTTCGGCAGACGGGAAGTCTATGTGCCCGGGAACTACAACAATCAGTACAACGGTCCGGTACGACTCCGCCAGGCGCTTTCCGCCAGTCTCAACGTGCCGGCAGTGTATCTGCTGGAACGGCTCTCGGTGGGTGCCTTCAGCGACACCCTCATCGGCCTGGGGTTTGAAAGCCTGGAGGAACAGAGCGGCAGCCTGGGGGTGAGCCTTGCCCTGGGTGGCGGCAATGTATCTCTCTATGAACTGCTTCAGGGCTACCTGAGTTTCCACGGATCGGGTAAAAACCGTCCGCTGGTTCCGTTCCTGTTCTCTGAATCCGGAGACCGGGATCAGGCCCAAGCCCAGGACCAGGACTCGGTTCGGGTGCAGGACCGGATCCAGAACAGTGACCGTGATGAAGAGAGCGGCCGTGCCTGGGAGCCGTCCACCGCCGCCATGATCCGGGATGTACTCAGCGATAACGATGAGCGGATTATGACCTTCGGCAGAAATTCCCCCCTGAAATATGACCTCCCGGTGATGGTGAAAACCGGCACATCCAACCAGTTCAACAATATCTGGGCGGTGGGGGTTGCCGCCGATCTGGCTGCGGCTGTCTGGATGGGCAATTTCAGCGGAGAAACGGTGATCTCAGCTCCGGGGTCCAGTCTTCCCGCCGCGGCGGTGCACGATATTATCTCCCGGCATTCAGCAGGACTGCCCTTTGATCCGCCGGAAGGGCTGGTGAGCCGTGAAATCTGCACCCTCAGCGGTGAAGCCGCCGGCCCCTACTGCACAAGCACCATCCGGGAGCTGTTTCGTTTTAATGAGGTTCCCGGCGAATGCAGCTGGCATTCCATGGGAAGGGGCGGGAGAGTCGAGACCAGGTATCCCCAGCTCTACGGCTCCTGGGCAGAGGATTACGGCTACGATATCCTGCTGCAGGAGAATGCAGAGACGGCAATACACGGTGCGGTGAATCATGCCCTGTTTTTTCTTGATGCAGGAATGCCCGCGGGGAATCAGCAGCTGCGACTCTATTTGACCGGAAGCGGGGAGGGGAGACTCTACCGAGACGGCGAGCTGCTGTACCGGGGCAGCCTCCCCGGGGAGGTTCTGCTGATGCTTCTCCCCGGTGAACACCGCCTCGAACTCCAAAGCGGCTCCGGTACCGGGGAATTTCACTATTCGGTGGTGAGGTAAGGAATCTCCGTGCTCAGCTGCCGCCGCCGGCCAGTTCAATTGCCCCCAGGATGGTTTCCAGATCCTTGTATCCCTGGGTAATGCTGGAAACCGGTGCTGCGGTTCCCGAGATTGCGCTGAGAAAGTCTTCGTATTCCCCGCGGTAGCCCTTGTCATCGGGGAAATGGCGGTGTTCGCTCAATGATTCGTCGGGCATGGATTCGCTGTTTTTCAGTATGCTGATATCCACGTCGTCGATAATCATGCTGCCCCGGGTACCCATGATTACCGCCCGCATCCCCTTCAATCCGTTGACCGAGTAATTTATATGCAGCGTTCCCCTGGCAGGAGAAATTCCTTCCCTTCCGGAGCTGGTGAACTGGGCCAGAAGGGCATCCATTTTTCCGATTTCCGGATTGGTTGACCACACCTCGGCAGCGCTAATGCTGAGATCTCCGAAAAGATCCCGCATGGCGGAAATCACATGCACTCCGCCGTCGGTAACAAATCCGCCTGCAAAGCTGTGGCCGGTTCTCCAGGATGTACGGGCATACTTATTGGTCTCCGGGAGCATCTGCATAATAAAATCCCATCGGATGTGCTGGATTTCGCCGATTGCCCCGGATTTCAGCATCCCCGCAGCTTCCCGGTAGACACGGCGGTAGCGAAAATTTTCCGCAACCATCATCACCAGTTCGGGATGATCCTCTTCCAGCTTGAGCATCTTCCTGCCTTCCTCAAGGTTGGCAGCCAGGGGTTTTTCCACCAACACATGCTTTCCCGCCTCCACCGCAGAGCGGGTTACCCGGTAATTCAAATCCACCGGCAGGAGTACGGCAACGGCATCCACGTCCTCCCGCGCCAGAAGCTCCGTGTAATCGGTGAACCATGGAGTCTCCTGTCCGTAGAGCCGGTCCGCCCGGGCTGCCAGACGCCGGGCTTTCTCCGGACTCCGGTTGCATACTGCGCTGATTCTGATCTTGTCCTGAAGTTTCTCGATTGCCGGAACGTGCAGATCGTTGGCGGCAATTCCCGCACCGATGATTCCCAGCCTCAGGTGTTGTGCTTGTGACATATCATGCTCCTCATGGTTGGCAGGCCCCATAGATATCTGCCCTCATAGGTATCAGTCTTCGTAGTTATCAGAATATAACAGCCCGATGAAAGGGACAATGGAGGCAGCAGGCTGTACGGCCTGCTTATGAGTCTGCACCCCCCTCAGATATGAGTGTTCCCCGGGCGAAAACCTGCAGCGGTTTCAGGCTCTGCTGATCCAGGATCACCAGATCAGCGTCGTTACCCGCCTGCAGGCGGCCTTTGCCCTGAAGCTTCAGCCGTTTCGCTGGGTTTTCTGTGACCGGTGCAAGGGCGGTGGGAAGATCCAGGCCTTCCACATGTACCGCCAGCCTCACTTCATCCAGGAGACTGGTGCAGCTACCCACTGTCATGCCCTGATATTCGCCCTGCTCATTAAAATCCGGCAGGCTTCCTCCGGCATCCGAACTGAAGCTGATGCGGTCCAGGGGCACGCCGTTATCCAGAAGCATGTTCAGTGCGCTGCTGCAGCGGATCTCCCCCTCATCCAGGAACTGCTGCACCGTGCAGGCGGTGAAATCCACATAACCTCCGGCCAGCGCCCAGGAAATTCCCTGGTTCAGCAGTGCCTGATCTCTGCCCATGTGGGTGGGTACAAATTGAGTCCGGGGAATTTCGCTTCCGGCAACCGCTTCTTCCAGAAGGGAAATGCCTTCCGTCCCTGCGCCGACATGGATGTTTAGCGTTCCCGCCTTCCCGGAAAGCAGGCCTCCCACCCGGGCCTGGGAAGCAAGCCGGGTCAGTTCAGCAGGGCTGGGCTGGCTGGAGCGGTGGTCGGCAATTGCAACCTCTCCCGCTCCGATAATCTCTTCTATGAGAACAATGTCGTCGGTGAGGTTTCCGGTTACCGTACGCAGGGGAAGCTGATAGTTTCCGCTGTAGCACCAGGCGGATATTCCCTGTTCTCTCAGGGCTTTCACCTTGGCCAGAAGATTATTCATGCTGCGGGTGGAGGCATCGGTGCCCAGAGTACCCACCACCGAGGTGACTCCGGCTGCGGCGATCCGGCTGAACTCCATTTCGGGAGTGCGGCTGGTAAAGCCCCCTTCGCCGCCTCCGCCGGTGATGTGCAGATGGTTGTCCACCAGTCCGGGAATGGCAATTGAGCCGCTGCCGTCGATCACTCTGACCCTTCCCCGGGGCAGACTGGAGACCAGTGCTTCAAGACTCTCTTCAATGGCAAGAATTTGTGTTCCGCCGACGAGGATGTCTTTTCTTCCCAGGGCTGCGGGAGCATAGATATCGATATTTTTGATGATGTACATGGGGCCTCCGAACAGATGCATGGAAACTTCGGTCATACTGATATGAGCCGTCTTCCACGGGATTAAGCCGTCTTTTACGGACTTGAGGGTACGCTCAGACGAAGCGGTGAAAGCTCTTGAGCATCAGAAACGTTTCGCTGGAGATCACCCCGTCTACAGTAGACAACTGTCTGGTAAGAAAATCAACCAGCCCCTGGTTGGAATCTACCAGCACTTCGGCCATCACATCGAAGCGGCCTGAAACGATGGATGCGGATAGCACATGCTGCAGATCCCCGATCTCCCGGGCTTTGTTCTCCAGGGTTCTGCTGTCGCCAAGGTTGATACCGATGATGGCCAGCTGCTGCCGGGGGAGAATATCCGGGTTGATCTGCCCCCGCACCCTGAGAATATCCGCATCTTTCAGACGCTTAATCCGCTGACGCACCGTGCCCTCGGAAATGTTCAGCTCCCGGGCGACGGCATTATTGCTCATCGCCCCGGAGCGTAAAAGATCGATGATGTTCCAGTCCACATCATCGGGCTGGAAACTGTTCACAGGATGCTGTCCGGATCAGTGTATTCCAGATCGAATGCGTCCGCCACACCCTTGTAGGTGATTTTTCCGTTATAGAGATTCAGCCCCAGCTTCAGCGCATTGTCTTCCTTGCAGGCTTTTTCCACACCCTTCCCGGCGATTGCCAAGCCGTAGGAGAGGGTGGTGCTGGTGAGGGCAAGGGTGGATGTCCGGGAAACCGCCCCGGGCATGTTGGCCACGCAGTAATGCTGAATGCCGTCCACGGTATACACCGGATCGTCGTGGGTGGTGGGCTTGGATGTTTCGAAGCATCCTCCCTGGTCGATGGCTACATCCACCAGCAGGGCGCCGGTTTTCATTTTCGAAAGATCCTCCCGGCGGATCAGACGGGGGGCCTTTGCTCCCGGAATCAGCACTGCGCCGATAATCAGATCGCTTTCTTCCAGAACCTTATCGATATTGGCCTGGGTGGAGTAGAGGGTGCTCAGCTGACCGTGATACAGCTGATCCAGCTCTTCAAGTCTGCCGGCGTTGATATCCAGAATGGTTACCTCTGCTCCCATTCCCATGGCAATCTGGGCGGCATTGGTTCCAACAACCCCTCCTCCCAGGATGGCCACTTTGCCCCGTGCAACTCCCGGAACACCGCCCAGCAGCACTCCCCGGCCGCCGAAGGGTTTTTCCAGATACTTGGCTCCCTCCTGGGCACTGAGCCGGCCGGCAATCTCGCTCATGGGTTTGAGACAGGGAAGCAGACCCTTCTGAGGTTCAATGGTTTCGTAGGCAATGGCTTTTACCCCCTTCTTCATCAGTCCCCTGGTCTGGGCTTCGTCGGCTGCAAGATGCAGATATGTGTAGAGAATCTGATCCTTGCGGAGCATTTCTATCTCGACGGGCTGTGGCTCTTTCACCTTCACAATCATGTCCGCAGCTTTGAACACTTCTGCGGCACCGTCGATCAGCTGTGCTCCCGCTTCCAGATACTCTTCATTGGTGAATCCCGCTCCAAGACCTGCGTCCTTTTCAACCAGAACCGAATGACCTCTCCCGATGTATGCCTGTACGCATTGGGGGGTGAGCCCGATCCGGTATTCATGCCGTTTAATCTCCCGCACTGTTCCTACAACCATCTGAACCTCCATTCCTTTGGTTTGAGATTATCACGAATTACGTAAAATGAGAAATAATATATACGAAAATCGCATTATTCATGGGATATTATCTCCAGAGCATCCATCAGCCCGGCCTGATCCAGCCGGGTTTCGGCCATGAGAAAGTCAATATCCTGGGTTTCAAGTTCCCTTCCCGCCGTATTAATATCTGTTCCTTCCAGGGCGTGTTTCAGGTAGCTGTGCTGAAGCCGGGATATGGGAATATCCCTTACCTGGATCTGCCGGGGATCGGCGGGGATGACAATGCGCCGGCCGGGCAGGTTTTCTTCAGGGTTCCCCCGGTACACTTCTATTCCCATGGATTTTGCCAGATTGAGCTGGGCAATGGGATGTTTTCCCGCCCCGGTGTACTCCGTCTCCTGGACCACCAGAATTTCATCTTCGGGGATCTGCTGAGCCATGGCGAAAGCCGCCGCCAGAGATGTATTTCCCGCAGGACCCCGCTCCATCCCCTCCATCTCCGCCAGAGCCTGGGTCATGTAAAACACTTCCCCCTGACTCACGGTGACGAAACGGTCCATGTAGCGCAAAGGGCGGGCTGCGCTCCGGGGAACATCCGATCTGTCGGGCCAGGTGGTGAAGGGGATGGAAAACCCCGTGTGGCCCGTTGTGAACGACTTCCGGTTGAAATCCCTGTCCGAGGCCATGTGCAGCCCCTGGAGATCCACGCTTGCCCCCACGATGCTGCATTCTTCCGCACCGGCGGCCTTCAGCCCCCGGGCGGTACCGGTGAGATTGCCTCCGCCGGCGTTGGTGGCGATCACCGTATGGGGCCGCTTCCCGGTGAGTTCCTCCACCTGCTCCACAATCTCCCAGCCCAGACTTTCCACACCAAGAATGGCCTGGGGGGTGTAGAGGGATGCGTTGTAGTACCCTGTCTCTTCCAGGGCCAGCAGAAACTGATAAAACAGCTCCGGGCCCACCGAGAGGCGCAGCACTTCCGCCCCGTAGGACTCGCAGGCCCGGGTCTTCTCTGCAATTTCCGGCTGCTCAATTCCCCGGGAGTCGAAACTCTCCTGGACAATAATGCTTCCCAGACCGTACTTGCAGGCCTGGCTTGCCACTGCGGCGCCGTAATTGCCGCTGGAAGCCGCCGCAATCCCGGGGTAGCCCAGGCGGCAGGCCTCATAGGCGGACATGGATGCTCGTCGGTCCTTGTATGACCCAGAGGGGTTGGCCGCTTCATCCTTCACAAAGATCCGTGCGCCCATTCCCGGCCGGGCCAGGGAGCGGGCGATTGCACTCAGGTTCTTCAATTCCACCAAGGGAGTATTTCCCACAGCCACCTGGCGCTGAATTCTGCGGATATCATCAATTGCATACCCCGTATCAGCCAGCATCCCTTCGTAGTCGAAGGCCAGACGTCCCCGGGCGTACTTCCCGTAATCGATGCCCACCGAGCTGCGCATGATTTCACTCTTCCGGGCCATCACTTCCTGGTAGCTGTTCATTTCTCCTCCTTTCGGAGTTGGGCAAGCCGCTCTCTCAGCTGGGGACCTACATGACCGAGTTCGGGAACGGGTGCACCGAAACCGTGACTGTATTCGGGGTTTACCGCCGTCAGGGTTCCCTCCATAGTTCTCCCGGCCGCCGTACGGATCCGGACAATGGAGCCCTTCTCGCCATCATGGAGAAGTTCGCCCTTCACCTTCATTTCCAGGTCAACCGCTGCCGTATCTTCCGGCACCCGTGGAGCTCGCTGCCCCCGGGGAAGAAGAACCATATGGATATCAACCAGGGTTCCGGCCTTAACTGTCATCATATTTCTCCTTTTCCCTTGGGATCTCACCTGTATTCTATCATAACTACTTCGATAGTAATAAAACAAATTTGCAGGTAAAGCGCTTTTCACTGTTACTATTTCAGTGGTAATATAATCTCCATTGGAGAACGGTATGAGTAACAGATCACATCCCCTGCTTCAAATCCGGTCGGAAATTGATCCTCTGAAGACCATTCTGCTTCACCGTCCCAGCAGGGAGCTGGAGCAGCTGATCCCCAAGTATCTGGATGAAATGCTTTTTGAGGATATTCCCTACCTGGAGCAAATGCAGAAGGAACACGATGAATTCGCCCTGCAGCTCACAAGCAGAGGCATCGAAGTGCTCTACTTCGAGAATCTGCTGAAAGAAACCCTGGCCCAGCAGGATGCCCGGGTACAGATCGTCAATACGGTAATTGATGAGCTGCACGTGAACTCCGCATCATTAAAAGAAGATATCCGCCAGCTCCTGCTCTCCCGCTCCTCCGGGGAATTGGCCCAAACCCTGCTCGCAGGTCTGAGCAAGAATGAAGTTCCCCATTCCGCCGATGAAAAACGCCTATCGTTTTATATTAAGGAAGGATTTCCCTTCTACCTGGACCCTCTGCCGAACCTCTATTTCTCCCGGGATTACGGCACGGTGATCGGAAACCGGCTTTCGGTGAACACCATGAAGGCCCGGGCCCGGAAACGGGAAAGTATGCTCCTTGAGCAGATCGCCAGATATCATCGCCGCTTCACCTCTGCCGGGGTGGATCTCTGGCATCATTATAATGAAAAAGACAGCATAGAGGGCGGGGATATTCTCATTCTCAGCCCGGAAGTAATAGCCATCGGCTGCAGCGCCCGGACAAGTCCCGAGGGAATAGAAGAACTGGCAGAGCGGATCTTTGAAAAAGATACAGGGTTCCGGGAAGTTCTGGTTCTTCAAATCCCCTTCGCCCGGGCATACATGCATCTGGATACGGTGTTCACCATGGTTGACCGGGATAAATTCAGCATATTTCCGGGGATCGCCGAACACATCAAGGTGTTCTCCATTAAACCCGGTTCCAAGGGCGGGCTCAGCATCATCCCCCGGGAAAACCTGAAAAAAACCCTGAGTGAAAGCCTGGGGCTCAGGGGCATACAGCTCATCGAGACCGGCGGCGGGGACCTGCTCACCGCCGAACGGGAACAGTGGAACGACGGAACCAACACCCTGGCGATTTCCCCGGGCTGTGTGGTCACCTACCGCCGGAATACCGTGTCCAACGACATCCTCAGGAAACACAACATCGAGGTGGTGGAAATTCCAGGCTCGGAACTGGTGAGAGGGCGGGGCGGTCCCCGCTGCATGAGCATGCCCCTGTACCGGGAAACGGAATAGCCCGTTTTCTCCCTGTCCACCAGGGTAAAGACGGCCGTTTTTAAAGCAGTCTGTGATGATACATTCATAAAGTTCCGATAGAATATGGAACCGGGACCGGGAGTCCCGGATGAAAATACAGATATCAGATGCAATGCTCAGATATCAATTGAAACAGCCCGAAGGAGACAGCATGCCGATCAATGTAAAAGGAAGACATTTCCTCACCCTCAAGGATTTCAGCCCAGCCGAAATAGAATACCTGCTTATGCTCAGCCGGGACCTGAAGAATAAAAAACGCTCAGGTATCCGGGGGAATCTGCTGGATGGAAAGAACATCGTCCTCCTTTTTGAAAAAACATCCACCCGCACCAGAGCGGCCTTTGAAACCGCCGCCTTCGATGAAGGGGGACGGGTAACCTTTCTCAGCAACAGCCAGATGGGGAAAAAGGAATCCATTGAAGATACCGCCAGAGTTCTTGGAAGATACTATGACGGCATAGAATTCCGGGGCTTCAAACAGGAAACCGTGGATGAACTGGCCCGATATGCGGGAGTACCGGTGTGGAACGGTCTTACTGATATGTATCATCCGACTCAGGTGCTGGCGGATCTTCTCACCATCCAGGAGCATTGCGAAAAGCCCCTGAACCAGGTGAAGTTTGTGTTCGTGGGGGACGCCCGGAACAACATGGGGAACAGCCTGATGATCGGAGCGGTGAAAATGGGCATGCATTTCACCGCCGTTGCCCCTAAACAGCTCCACCCCCAGGAATCCCTGGTGGCGGAAATGAAGGAACTTGCAAAGGAAACCGGGGCAGTGATCGAACTCACCGATGACGTACAAGCAGGGGTGAAGGATGCCGATGCAATTTATTCCGATGTATGGGTTTCCATGGGTGAAGAAGATCAGTTTGAAGAGCGCATTAAACTTCTCAAGCCCTACCAGGTAAACATGGATATGATCAGGGGCACCGGAAACGATCAGGTGCTGTTCCTCCATTGCCTGCCCTCCTTCCACGATACCAAAACTCAGATCGGTCAGGAGATTTACGAGAAATTCGGGCTGAAAGAGATGGAAGTGACCGATGAGGTGTTCCGAAGCAGGCACTCTGTGGTGTTCGACGAGGCGGAAAACCGTCTTCACACCATTAAAGCGGTGATGGTGGCCACCATCGGGGACCTTTAAAACCAGAGCTTGCCCATACCCCCCGGGAGCCGGCGCCTGCACCCGGGATCTGCGCCTCCTGCCGGCCCTGCGCCCGGAATGGGCGCCCCCTGCCGGCTGGGGCGGCACATATGCGGGAGCGGTTTGAAACCACCCATGCCCACAGATTCTCACGTATAATAAATTACTTTTATTACGTGATGCTTTTTCCGGAGTGAGGCTGATGTTCGAACTTCCGCAATTTGTTCGCCGGGGTGCGGTGGGGTGGGGTCATCAGCTGGGTCGTAGATGAGATTTTGAAATGACAGGTTCAGGAGATAGTAATGATAACGCTATATCTAATAGTGGCTTGAATCAGATCTTTGAAATGGTAGAATCCGACCGGCGGCGCTTAGACGGGTTGCCTGTTGTGGCTTGAATCAGATCTTTGAAATGGTAGAATTCTCGAAAGTGGGTCATTCCCAAAGAGTCTGTTGTGGCTTGAATCAGATCTTTGAAATGGTAGAATTTATAGTACAGATCAATTTGCAGATCTTGTGTTGTGGCTTGAATCAGATCTTTGAAATGGTAGAATCGGTGTTGACATCATGCGATGGGTGTTTGTGTTGTGGCTTGAATCAGATCTTTGAAATGGTAGAATTGTTGTTATAGCTAATGATTCTTATAGTGGGTTGTGGCTTGAATCAGATCTTTGAAATGGTAGAATCTGTGCTGAAAAGAATTAAATCTATTAGTCGTTGTGGCTTAAATCAGATCTTTGAAATGGTAGAATTATGCTTCAGGTCCATGCTCAGGCCGTACTGTTGTGGCTTGAATCAGATCTTTGAAATGGTAGAATATCCCATTCTAAAAGAGGAAAGTCATGATTGTTGTGGCTTGAATCAGATCTTTGAAATGGTAGAATCGTCAGCGATATCATAACCAGGAGTGAGTGGTTGTGGCTTGAATCAGATCTTTGAAATGGTAGAATGCGCATCAGCCCGTCCTTCCCCGGTCTTGAGTTGTGGCTTGAATCAGATCTTTGAAATGGTAGAATTTTTAGGAGGACACAATCAACTGGCGGATAGTTGTGGCTTGAATCAGATCTTTGAAATGGTAGAATGCGTTTTATTGAAAGTGGGACACCTATCCCGTTGTGGCTTGAATCAGATCTTTGAAATGGTAGAATGCAGAAAACATCGTATCGTCGCTTTCGGTTGTTGTGGCTTGAATCAGATCTTTGAAATGGTAGAATTTTCAACGGTATTCACTATGTCCACCACTTGTTGTGGCTTGAATCAGATCTTTGAAATGGTAGAATGAAACAGAAATTTTTTACTTTCTGATGGGTGTTGTGGCTTGAATCAGATCTTTGAAATGGTAGAATCAGCATTGATATATCATAAATAATGTCAGTGTTGTGGCTTGAATCAGATCTTTGAAATGGTAGAATATAACCGAAGCAGACATAAATCGGTTGGCCGTTGTGGCTTGAATCAGATCTTTGAAATGGTAGAATATATTCTTCGTACCAGCTGTTCAGCATTTCGTTGTGGCTTGAATCAGATCTTTGAAATGGTAGAATCCGACCCGAACGACCAGGGAAACAACTTGAGTTGTGGCTTGAATCAGATCTTTGAAATGGTAGAATCATAACCTCCTCTTTGCTGTAAAGGCCAGAGTTGTGGCTTGAATCAGATCTTTGAAATGGTAGAATCGGCTTCGTTTCGGCTTTCTCCGGTCTCAAGTTGTGGCTTGAATCAGATCTTTGAAATGGTAGAATAATCGGATTCAGCCCTTAAGCTGCGGCGGAGTTGTGGCTTGAATCAGATCTTTGAAATGGTAGAATTGGACACCGCCGGTGATATTCTCGTAGATAGTTGTGGCTTGAATCAGATCTTTGAAATGGTAGAATTGTCAATATCTATCCCTATTTGCTTCGGGTGTTGTGGCTTGAATCAGATCTTTGAAATGGTAGAATAGAGTGGATAGAAATTAAACAGCCCTGCCGGTTGTGGCTTGAATCAGATCTTTGAAATGGTAGAATTCAGCCGGGGCGCATCCGGTCAGAGGGGCAGTTGTGGCTTGAATCAGATCTTTGAAATGGTAGAATGATAGACGAATTAAAGAAGCCAGGGCGGTAGTTGTGGCTTGAATCAGATCTTTGAAATGGTAGAATGCTCCATTAGCTTATTAGCAGACCACAGCGGTTGTGGCTTGAATCAGATCTTTGAAATGGTAGAATTGACATCACACGATATAAGGTTTCCCGTTGGTTGTGGCTTGAATCAGATCTTTGAAATGGTAGAATTGGGGTTATTATTTTCATAAACCCTGTTGAGTTGTGGCTTGAATGTAACCGTCAATTTACCAGGCCCTGCACAACCTGAGCTTTAGATGGAATAATTCTTCCACATGGAGGAATTATGGATAAAAAAGTAGAGAAATGGAAGGCTATCACCGATCAATGGCGGGAAAGTGGACAAACCCAAAAGGAGTTCTGCCGAAATCACGAAATCAAGCTTTCAACGCTACATTACTGGATGAAGCGGGTTAAGAATTCCATGACCAGTGAATCTCCAAATCGGGATCTGGTCCACATTGAACCGAAGGGGCGCATGGCTTCTTCCAATGATATAGTAATAGAGATTGATCGAAGGTTTCGCATCATGGTGCCGGATAGAATCTCCTCCGAACGTCTGCAAGCAGTTTTGGCGGCATTCCGGTGATTCCTGATCTGTCCCAACTGGATATTTATGTCCGTCCAGGTGTTACTGATATGCGCAAGCAGGTGAACGGTTTATCGGAAATTGTCGAGCAGAAGATGAACCACTTGGCCATGTCTGGATCCTTGTTTCTGTTCTGCAATCGGAACCGGAGATTACTCAAATGTATCTGGTGGGACCGCAACGGGTTCTGTCTGTGGCTCAAGCGGTTGGAAAAAGACCGCTTTCCCTGGCCGGACACCGAGGAACAGGCAAAGCAGATCACCACAGCCCAACTACAGATGATTCTGGACGGCATTGATTTTTGGCACGCCCATAAGGCAATTGAGTATGTCGAATGTAACTGAAATGACTTCCCTCAACTGCTGAGTCCATGCTAGAATTTAGATCATGTTGAGCGCAGCGGAGATTGAACAGTTACCAGACGCAGTCAAGACCCATATAACCGCACTGGACTCCCGACTTGCTGAGCGCGAACTAGAAATCGAAGACCTTCAGGAACAACTTAAACTGGCCCGGTTTCGAAAGTTCGCCCGCACCAGCGAGTCCGCTTCTGACCTACTGCAGACGATGCTGTTTGAAGAGTCGCAGGTCGCCTCGACACCGGCAGATGATACGGATGCCACAGACACAGTTACAACAGTCACGTCTCATACCCGAAAGAAACGGGGGCGAAAACCATTATCCGATGACCTACCGAGGGTCGATGTCATCCACGACATCCCGGAAGACGAGAAGCACTGTGGATGCGGTCATGAGCTCTCCAAAATCGACGAAGAAGTCAGTGAAAAACTGAAAACCATCCCCGAACAGTTTTTCGTCGAACGGCATATACGGCCCAAATATGCCTGCCGTAAATGTGAAGGTTCCGGGGACGAAGACAAACCGGTGTTCCGTATTGCTCCGGTTCCTCCGTCCATCATCCCTAAGAGTATTGTCACCCCGGAGCTTCTGGCATTCATTATTCAGAACAAGTTTGTCGATCATCTACCCTTTTACCGGCAGGAAAAGCGCTTTGAACGGGTTGGAGCGAGAATCAGCCGGCAGGATATGTCAAATTGGCAACAGAAAGCGTACGAGCTACTGAAACCCTTTAAAACCCTCATGAAAGCGCAGATTCTGTCCGGATCGGTCGTTCAGATGGATGAAACCACCGTCCAGGTCATGAATGAAGAGGAAAAATCCAATACCAGTAAATCGTATATGTGGCTCGCAAGAGGAGGCCCGCCTGATAAAAAGGTGGTGGATTATGAATATCACCGAAGCCGCGGGTCAGACTATGCAAAAAATTACCTCAAAGAATTCTCAGGCTACTTACAAACCGACGGGTATGTTGGATACGAAACAGCTCTCAAGAACCGGAACGATATCGTACATGTTGGCTGTATGGCTCATATTCGCCGGAAATTCTTCGAAGCAGGCAAGTCATCAAAGAAAGCCGGAAGCGCTCATGAGGCGGTTTCGAAAATCGCCAAGTTTTACCGTATAGAGAAAGAACTGCGTAGCCTTGATCTGTTAGATGAAGAATTTATCTCTGAACGCAAGGCACGAATTGCACCGGTAGCCAAAGATTTCAAAGCATGGCTCGACAAGAAAGCCCTGAGCATTCGCCCCACCAGTGCCACTGGTCAGGCAGTAAGTTATGCGCTCTCGCAGTGGGACAAGATCATGAAATATCTCGAACATCCTCAGCTCACCCCGGACAACAACAGTTCGGAAAATGCTATTCGTCCTTTTGTGCTTGGACGCAAGAACTGGCTATTCAGCGGGAGCCCACAGGGGGCAGAATCCTCCTGTTTCATGTTCTCGCTCATCGAGACTGCCAGACAGAATGGTTTGAACCCCTACGGCTATCTGGTTCATGTATTCACCCGTGCACCAGAGATTGCCCTTTCTGGAAAATGGGAAGAATTACTGCCCTGGAACATTAAGGACGAACTCTTGGAAATGAAGTCGATTTTACAGGCTTAAATTTACGCTTACGCTTGAATCAGATCTTTGAAATGGTAGAATCTCTACTTGCCATCTGTCAATCATTTCTTTGTTGTGGCTTGAATCAGATCTTTGAAATGGTAGAATAAATCTGGTGAAAAAAGTAGCCGGAAAGGAGTTGTGGCTTGAATCAGATCTTTGAAATGGTAGAATGCGGAGGTAATAGTTATTAAGACCCAGATAGTTGTGGCTTGAATCAGATCTTTGAAATGGTAGAATTTTTGGAAAGTATTCATAAATAGAGTCTTCGTTGTGGCTTGAATCAGATCTTTGAAATGGTAGAATCAGGAATCAGTAAACCCATGTCTCCGGTACGTTGTGGCTTGAATCAGATCTTTGAAATGGTAGAATAAGGGGGAAATTTATGCCGATTAATGTTAAGTTGTGGCTTGAATCAGATCTTTGAAATGGTAGAATCCTTGCCGTTGACGGAAGCACGACGACACGTTGTGGCTTGAATCAGATCTTTGAAATGGTAGAATTAATTATAATGATTATATAGGTGGTCCTAGTTGTGGCTTGAATCAGATCTTTGAAATGGTAGAATTTGGCTTTTTGAAAGGTTCCCCGGCCTTGCGTTGTGGCTTGAATCAGATCTTTGAAATGGTAGAATACATGGTTCGCAAACTACTTGGGCACAAAGAATTAAAGCTGATCCATTTCATTTTTTTTGGCAATTGCATTGAATTTTTATTAGTGTGATTGCCATTTTTTTTCATTAAAACATCTCCAATTGGGAAGGGGTTTGGGGCATGGACGTGGCTGCTTTCCCTGTAAAATTTTCGATAGCAGAGTACTGCTTATCGGTTAAACTAAAAATACTCACCTGCCCGGAGCCCGGCAACATTGCCGAAATACGACTTTTATGAACTTCAACCGATTCATTGCTTGTGCAAGCTCTCATATATACAGAATACTGAAACATGGTGAATCCATCACGCAGCAAGTCTTTTCGAAAATCACTGGCCACTTTCCGTTCCTGCTTTGTATTCGTGGGTAAATCAAAGAATACTACTATCCACATAATTCTATAGGCACTGATTGCCCCATGTCCCATGGCTATAGCTTCTTGAATTTTGGAAACATCGGCTTCATTGTTTTGTCAGTGAAATGTCGTGCAATAGATGCCGTTGTCAGGCTCAGACCATTGCTTAAAGGACGTTTCTTTTCAGGAAAATATACATCCCGGGTAAGGGCATTTAACATATCAGCTTTGTCCTCCTTTGTAAGATCAGCCTTATTCAATAATCGGTCCGGTGTAGTTGTTTGAAGTACTTGTGCATCTACGAATGGACGATAGGGTTCCATAATGTCATCAGCCAGTGCAAAACTGTTATATTGATTCCTATGGTGAATACCAATAGTAGGAAGAAGTCCGGATCCGCTAAGCGAACGGGCTACTGCTGCCCGCAGAATTGCATAGCCATAATTCAGTTTTTTGTTAGCTAACAAGTCCCTGTTTGAACGCGTGTATCCCTCCGGCATCACAGTCTTCCAGTAGGATTTAGCAGCAACCGCTTCTCTATTGGTTGAATCATCGCTCTTTACCTCTTTGCTGCATGCACGGAGTAGCTCTGGTATTTGAAGCTTGCTAAATTCAGCCACGGCTATCTGATTGCGGATTTTTCTCTCGACTATGTGTTTCCATAATGCCTTCTTTACCGGTTGCTTTACTTCGATCTGTGATCGCTGTAATTCATGTTGAAGATGGTGTGAATCCAGGTTTAATACCATTCCGGTTGGCATGTGTTTACTATTGCAGTAGATGATAGCCGCATTATTTTCCAAAAGGGTTGCAACAAGTGATTGGGAGTATGCAATTTGTGGGTTATCCAGGACTAGGAAGCCGATATCTTCAATGGGTGCTGAAGTGATCAGCTCATGGTCTGAAAATGCCTCAAGTTGATTATTGGCCTGCTTGAGGTATACAGGTTTGCTGAAGTAGAGGGTTCGTTTGATCATTCTAAATTCACCTCCCCGGTGGTGGCTACCTTGACTCTTAACGGATTTTGTTCCTTCCAAGCTTTGAAGCTTTGTATCCCGAGGTAGTACGGCTCAAAATCTCGATCCAATGTGCTTTCTGTATGAAGGCGGAAGCAGTAATACATTGAAGACAACTTCTGTACCCGGTATAGATGCCGTGAGACAAGCTCCTGGGGAAGATCTCCCTGCAGCTGCTCATCACCTAATCCAAGCAAAAACGTATCGTTTATGTGAAGGGTGGTAATAATCTTACCGGGTTCCGGAAGCTGATAAACGCTTTTCCCAGCAAGTCTTGCCTGAACAGCATCCCAGAAAGTAACCGGGTGTTCTTTATAGTTGCCGTCTGAATCACGGTATATGATGAATGCGTAGTTATTGCGTGGGTTCACGTACTGGTTTATACCTGTATGCCATTGCACTGCATTACCCAGGTTCTCCCTGATTCTCACCTTCTTTATTGGATTTCCGGGCTTACCGGAGCTTGGCATTATAACCTGGTAATCATTACCCTTTGTAAACCATTCACCTTTTACTTTTTCTTTCTCATCAATGGAGTAACCATTTTCTTCGACGAACGTTCGAAGAATTTCATGTGTGCCAGCATCAGCAATTTTACTCAGAGAAGTCAAATCTGTTATTTGCTTTCGAACGTGGTATCCCGGTTCATCACTTCCCGGTATATAGTGCTTACCGTAAACAGTGTCCTTGTGCAGTTGACCCCGCACACTCATGCCTTGGGATACATATGTGCGTCCATTAAGTCTTGTGTTCTTTTTTATTCTCTTGATTATTTCCCTATTTTGGCGATGAACCACCAGAATGCTGTTAATTGAATTTAATGCATCGGCTCGAAAGTTGTCCCAGGGTAACGGGAACTGTGGCTTAGGAGCGCTGTAGCGCTGTCTTTTCTTGATCTTTAAAAAATATCCGCTAAGTTCCCGCAACTGCCCCGTATTCAGTAGGGCTATTGTCAGAGCATCTATGGCGTGATGTCGATGATCCATACGGTTTTTTCCGGGGTTAAATACAAGACTCCCGTCTTCCTGGAACACAAAACCGGAAAGGACATTTTTTCCCTTTCCGTTTTTAGGTTTTATGTTCTTTTTCGGATAAAAACGCATATCCCGTGGTTCACAGTTAGCTATAGCGAATGCGGGGCCGGATGGGGTTCCTTCAGGAGCATCCAAAGCTATTCTGAAATTGCTTTCCGCGGTAAATCTGTAGCTTTGGTCAATTTTACCCTTAATGAGGAACTGATGTTCCGCTATTGCAGGAGTAGGTGTAAACATCCGCACGACCTGAAGTATCTCCTGAAGGTCTAATGGGATAATCAAAGCAGATTTATTATCTTGAGGGGGGATATCGAACAGACACTTTCGTTTGTCGATAAAAGCTTCAACTTTTCCATCCCTATGCTTGGTTCGTTTAATCAATAGCTCATTTTTACCCGGCTTTTCCCCTCTCTTCTCCCAACGAAGTTCTCCATTCACGGGTATATTCACCCAATATGGGGCATTATCATCATATTCTCCAGGGGGAAGCATCAGTTTAACAGGCAAGGAATTCAACATGAGAGATGGTGACTCGCGATCTTTTACCTGAGCACGGCCTTTCAGCCAGATGGATTTGGTATCTTGTGAGGGTAGTTTTGAGAATAAAGGGAGATATTTTTCAACTGATAATAGTGAGTAAACCATCCACCCGGGAGAATCGTATGTACGATGCTCTACACTTACTTCTCGTGTTTGGCTTTGCCCTGTAAATTTACGATCAACTTTGAATATGCCGTTTTTCATTTCTCCACTTATAAGGATATCAGATGCCCGTATCGCTGGAGGAGGGAGTTCCTGTTCGCTTAGTTCGATAATGACCCCGTCGTCATTCATTACCGCCCAATACATTCCTGCATTTCCTTCGAAATTGGTTTTGATTGGAGGTGATAGTATTGAGTTTAGCCCCCACATTCTTCTGACTTTTGCTGTCAAGCTGCCCGGGAAAACATAGACTTGATCACAAATTGTGGAAAGATAATCCCGTGCAGCCTTGCTGATGTAGCGAGTATCATTGAGCTGTCTCTGTAAAAATGCTTCTGGCTCGTAATCACGGGTGGATACAAATCGCTTTGCTTTTTCGTAAGGTAGAAGTGTAAAGGCTCTTGCCTTCACTACTTCCCAGTGATCGGGATCAGATTTATAAAACTGGTACGGCGTTTTCTCTCCTTTTTTTCCATTTTCTTCGGCGATGCAAAGGGTTTTATTGCTCAGGCTGTCGTCCAGGGAAATACTATATGGGATTATGTGCTCTACTTGAACCTTGTTGTCGTTACCAAATACATCGGTTATAGCCAAGGATTGACCTGTGTAGGGGCATTGAACACTTTGACCTTGAACGCTGTTCTGTATCTCCTTGTAAAGAATATACTTTTGGATATTTTCACGGCTGGGTGAAAGACCGAATTTTTGCAGTTCAATTTTTGCATCGTTGTTTCGCTCTGCCCGCTGATTATTCTCCCAATGCATTCGTCTGCGCACATCTCTCGGGAGCTTCAATTCCCGGGCAAGTTCCACTTTGATTTTACTGAATTGCTCTCCGTCAGGGAGATATTGCTCTACGAGAGTGTTAACGAGTGTTCGCAGTTCCTGCAATGCTTGCTGTACAATAGGGTTGCGAAGGTTTGGTAGTTCACTGAGATAGTAACGATTGTTCTGGACACTCATCTCCTGACTGTGATGGTACAACTTATACGTCTGATTCATGGAAATGTTGAATGTCTGCATAACATATTCCCGAAGCGCATCAGTGAAACTTTGGTTCACATCCCGGTTATTTTTTTCTTTCAATTTGGAAACGTGTGAAATGATTTCATCAGCATTTGCATCAAATGATTTTTCACCTATCACACGCCTGATTCCGGCAAATATTACTGCGTCATTGTAAAGCATCCCCATCTGAAGAAATGGATTGATATTTCGTACCGCCTTCAGAGAGAGTGAGCTGTAATCGGTGTTTATCTTGTATTTGTTAAGCTGCTCAATGGAAACATCAATGTTATAGCTTCTTTGAAACTTCTCTTTGAGTTTTTCGCTTTTATCGTAGAACACGAGATCGTTCCAGATAGAATGGAAAAGTTCCCAATCAATATTTTCAACGTTAGAAGTGTCCGTCACCTTGGAAATAAAGGCAGTTGTCGGGCTGCCGGGAACTTTATGATCATCTGCATAATTGAATTGCACTCCAGTTTTTTGAATCTTCTTTTTTAAATCGCTCATCTTAACTGCTTTATCTTTTGAGAGAAGAAGAATGATTACATCTTTGCGATCAGTCTCGTTTAGTTTTTCCCCCGCTCCGTACTCGATTTGATTGGCAAATTGCATAGCTCTGTAGTATTCAAACTCAGGGTGAGATATCTGGCATACTGACTTTCTTTTCTCGTAGCGGCATTTGCTCAGGAGATGCTTTTGCGATTTCAATGGTTTCTGGTAGAAAAGAATTCCTTTGTCTGGATTGCCAAGGTAATCCTTCAAGCTCACAGTTTGTTCGCGGCAGATAAAATCACCCTCGATTTCGAACGAAATTCCAGCCTTTTTATATGCTTGAAGCTTGCGCCTGTGTTCACTGCTCCCGGCTGGTCCGTAGTACCGCTTGTTTCTGCTATGTACAGTCTCATTTTCAAGTCCAAGCTTTCCTGCCTGACGTTCCCAAATTTTATTGAATTCGTCTACATACCAGTTGCGGAGGGTGTAACGCCCTCGTAATCGTTCATTGCCATCAGACTTAATCCGGAGTGAATTCAAGTACTCACCAAGGGTTGCATATTGTTGAAGAAGATTTTTTGTCTCATCTACACCGACGGTGTCTTCATTCCCTTTGTATAGAGCACCATCTTCATTACTTTTACGTCCGGTTTTGAACCCCCTATGATGAATTATGTGATAGAGGATTCTTCCAAACTCGAACCGGGAAATGTCTTCATGCAATGCCCTATCTCTCAACTCGTATGGATTTAGTTTTAACCAAGAATTAAATTCGGATGAGGATGGAAATTCTTGTTTCTTTCCTTTCCGGTATTTTGCATAACTTTCAAGTTCATCTTTGCTCAAGGGACACATTTTGAAGTCTACGAGTGTTCTCAATAAGACTATTCGACGCTGCTTTCTCCTGAGTGTCTGTCTCCGAGCCTGGCGGGATAAACGGCGATCCTGGTTCTTATATGATTCCTTCCCGGTTCCAATATCCGTGGCAGCACCAGGGAAAACTCTCACTCCGGTCTTGATTATGTTCTGTTGTTCTTCATCCACCAGCGCCCAACCAAGGGAGCTGCTACCTAAATCCAATCCAAGGGTGTAAGGCATCATTTACCTCTCATAGTTGACAAAATATCTAAATGTATTATAATTCAAATATCTGATTCTTTCCACAATAAGGCTATACGCCGAAGTGCGGAAAGCACTATTGCCCTGCCTAGGCAGGGCGTTTTTTTCTATTCCCTAAAAAACGAGTCACTTGATCTTTATTTTTGTGAATAAGTGAATAAAAAAGAAAAACTATTCCTGAATAGAGCAATGTGATCATACTATAGATAAAATAAAACCCAATTCTCTATCTTTCTATTCATCAGGCTCAGAGATCACCGGCAGTATCCGTTTACCCAGGGCCGACAGCAGGAAGCGGGGCATGTTTGCGCTTGCCTCCCTGCTGGAGCGGATGTAGGCCGAGTCAAGGCTGGCTTCGTCCGGTTCGTCGTCGTCAATTTCCAGAACCCTCAGGGTGTTGTATGCCGCCGTCATTTCCATGACCAGGTGGGTTTCCCGGTTGGTGAGCCCGTCATTGCCGTTGTCCGCAACCCTTCCGCTGAACTTCAGGTAGAGCCCCTCGGTTCCCATGGAGGTTCGCTTCAGGGACTGGCGGATGATTTCACGCATGGGGATGAGGGAGATCTCCTCCATGGTGAACACCTGGATGTTCAGAGACCTGATAATCTGGGCCGCATCTTCTTCTATCTCCCGGACCCCCAGCAGAACAATGTTGCTCAGATCCAGACTTCTGCTGATCTGTTCATTGTCCCTGCCCAGCACCCGGCTCAGTTCCTCGCTCCGGATGGTGGAGTCCACCCACAGCAGGCCGAACTGGTTCATGCTTGCGGCAGCGGCTTCAAGCCCGGTAACGCACAGTTCCCGCCCCCCGAGAACGGGAATGGCTCCCGGTTCTATCTCCCCGGCCAGCTCCTCAACCCCGAGTCCTGCTTCGGTTCTCCGGAACCGGTAGTTGAGTCTTTCCAGCCTGGTTTCAAGCTCCCGGCCGTAGCGTTCGTTCTGAAAGAGCCGTCCCACCAGTAACACAGAGCGGCGGCGGGGGTGTCTCAGATGTTCCGGGAGAATCACCCGTTTTCCCACATAGGCGCTGGTCATGCAGGCCAGCAGGGCCGAATAGTTGGGGATAAATTCCACGCTTTCACCCAGCCCGGGCTCGGTTTCCAGGGAATTGATATCAACAAGAAGATGATCAGACGAGGCTCCGAGAATGGATATACGGGGATTCGCAGGTTCAAGCCCTTCCACATCCACATCTTCCCGGCCGATATTCAGGATGCCTCTGAGAATATTGCCCCGGTCCTGAAACACCGGCGTTGCTCCGAAGGCATCCTGTCCGGTGATCCCGATGGGAACCGAGGGTTTTCGTTTTTTTTCGATAATTTCAGCGCTCAACAGAAAGGCTTTCTGGCTGGTGCCCGGCCAGGCCCGTCGTTCAACGGTTTCCCGACCCAGAAGGATGGCTTCGCCGATCCGCAGATTGTTCACCTTCCGGGGAACGCCCCCCTCTGCCAGCAGATTCAGGGAGCTGGAGTTCCCACCGGATATGATGGGCAGGGGGATGCCGAAGCGGTTTTCTATTTCATCCGCGTAGCCCGCCAGCCTGCCGAGGTTTTCCTCACTGGGAATCACGCCCCCGTAACAGGTCAGATTTGTACCGATGCCCCGGATCCGCACCCCTTCCATCTCCATAACCCGGGATGCTGTCTCCATAAGATCCTCGGGCCAGATACCCTCCCGCAGATCACCAAGATCCACCATGAGAATAATATCGTGCACGGTACCCACTGAGAGGGCCACATCGCTGAGACGCTGGATCACCGAAAGTTCGGAGTTCAGGCTGAGATCCACACTGCGTACGATCTCCTCCGCCGCCGAAAGGGGGGGGATGCGCAGCAGCATGATGGGAGCGGAAATGCCTCCCGCCCTCAGACGGTGGATGTTCTCCAGCCGGCTTTCTCCGATCATGGTGACTCCGCCCCGGAGCATGGCTTTGGCAACCTGGGGCATGCCGCAGCTTGCCTTGGTGACTCCGGTTACTTCTATGCCGTGCTGTGTGCAGAGTTCGACAATGACCCGGGTGTTTTCCTCTATCCGGGCAACATCGACCATCACTTCCGGTCCGCTCATGAAGGTTCCCTCCCTGCCTGTTTCTGGCCGGTCTGCTCCGGCGGCAGTTCCATGCCCAGGCTTTCAGCCAGAAGTTCAAGAACCGCCTCCGGATACTCTTCCGCCAGTACGCCCAGGCTGGACATAATGTAGCGGGTATCAAGCACAATGGCAGCCTCCGGCGGGGGGAACAATTCCACCCCCCGTGCGGATTCCAGCACCCGGCTGAGTATTTCCCTTCCGCCGGGCAGACGGGTCAGTGCTCCCCCGGTGCCGATCACCGTCCGTACGGCGCTGAGATCCTTTCCCTGGGCCAGCTGCTGCTTCCCGGAGATAGTATACATGCTCCTCAGCCTTCCGGCATGCCGCTGTAGAGCCCTTTTTGCGGCATGGAAGCAGAGGGTTTCTGCGATCCTCAGTTCATCGGGGTTCCGGGGAACCGGTGGCAGGGCATCCACCCCCGCCTCCAGGGCTTCAACTGATTCACCCAGACTCTCTGCAATTTTCTGTGATCCTGCCAGCTTGAGAACCTGGTGGCGGTTCAGGTAAAGCCCCAGATCCCCCTCCACGGTGCGTTTCCCCCGGGGTTCCGGGGCGATGAGGATCCGTTCAATTTCCGGTGAGGCGTCGCACACCGAGTGAAGGTCCGTGGTTGCTCCGCCCACATCGAACACCAGAAGGTTGCCGATTCGCCTGTTCAGGGCCATGGCGCTGCGCATTACCGCCCCGGGCACGGGCATGATCTGAGCGTCTATCAAATCCCGGATATGCTCCATCCCCGGTGCATGGACGATGTGCTCTTCAAACACCTTTTGAATGATATTCCGGGCGGGCTCAATTACCAGCTCATCGATTCGGGGATATACGTTGTCACAGATATGAAGGGGCAGGGGAGTGTTGTCGAAGAGGGTGCGGATCTGCCGGTGATTCTCACAGTTCCCCGCATAAATGACCGGGACGCTTCGCCCCTCACAGATCAGCGCCGATACAATGGCCCGTGCGTTGTGCAGGGCCGTATCGCGCTCACCGTAATCCACTCCCCCGGCGATCATGATGATGTTGGGCAGGGCATCCAGCATGCTCCGGATATCCTCAGAGCGCATTTTCCCGGCAGTAATCAGGGAGATATTGGCGCCGGCCCCCAGGGCGGCTTCCCGGGCGGCCTTCACCGTCATATCGTAGGCCAGGCCGTGTACGCTCATTTTCAGGCCGCCTGCGGCTGAGGATGATGCAAAGAACCGGCCCCACCGAAGCTCCGGTACACCCAGGCTTTTCTTGAGCTCTTCAACGGCCTGCTCCAGGCCGATGCGTACATCCCCCTGCTGAACCGAGCTGGGAGCTGCTCCCTGGCCCAGAAAGCGGGGCCGGGGAGAGCGGGCCGCCCGGGGGGAATCCATGCCGGAAAACGCGCTCACAACGGTGGTGGTGCTTCCGATCTCCGCAGAGA
The DNA here is from genome assembly GCF_000507245.1 of Salinispira pacifica. Classification (GTDB taxonomy): domain Bacteria; phylum Spirochaetota; class Spirochaetia; order DSM-27196; family Salinispiraceae; genus Salinispira; species Salinispira pacifica. The sequence continues at coordinate 1,097,090 of NC_023035.1, forward strand.
GGATATCAACCTGCATCAGCTCTTCCTGTTTTCCACCAGGAAGGTGGCCACGTGTATTCCCTTGGTTCCCCGGCCGAATCCCGCATCCACGCCCTGCTTCACCGCAAGGTCGGGGGTCACCTGGGTGCCGCCTGCGATAATCAGAATGTTATCGCGCACGCCTTTCTCAACCGCCAGATCATGGACCCGTTTCATATTTTTGTAATGAATTTCGTCATGGCTGATAATCGTGGAAACCAGGATGGCCTGGGCGTTGATCTCAATTGCCGCATCCACCAGCTTTTCAACAGGTACGCTGGTTCCCAGATAGTGGCATTCAATTCCGTAGCCCTCAATTCCGCCGTGTTTGATATCGATGATCTCCCGCAGGCCCACCGAATGCTCGTCCTCGCCCACCGTACCAGCCACGATGGCCATGGGCCGGGCCTTGATCTCTGCCCTGATCTCCTCTTCGCTGAGTACCTTGGGCTCCGGGGGAATTTCCAGTTTGGAGGTATCGATGGTGAAGGCAACCTTCCCCTTCAGTTCAATGCGGGTTCCTTCCGCCGGATGCATCACCTCCGCGTGAATCACCTCGGCTTCGGAAAGGTTCATGTTCTTTGCAGCCTCCAGGGCCGCAAAGCGGGCGGTCCGCTGGTCGGTGGGCAGAAACATGGTGAGAAGCACCGTGCCGTCCCCCTGCCATTCCATCTCCGGTTTGATGATGGATGAGTTGCGTAAATGGGCGGTTTCGGCCATCCGGACCGCCACATTATCGTTTTCATCCAGCTCATCAATAAACACAATTTTCTCGGGCTTTTCGAAGGTGCAGCCGTCAATGAGACTGGAGGGGTTTTTCTCGGCCTCTGTTCCGTAGGGGGCAAGATTGTTGTAACCGAAATGCGCGGTCACCGGAGCCATGTAATCATCGTCCCGGGGATATACGGTTCCCGCACCCACGCCCCCGTCACGTTTGCGTACAATGGGATCCCCGTTGCGCTCCGGGTACTTTCCCGAGTCCACAAACATTCCCGCTTCCACCGCATCGAAATATCCCCCCAGCTCCAGCATCTCTTCCATGTAGAGAACCGCCCGCTCCTTCAGTTCCCGGACATTCTCAGCCAGTTCCCCTTCGTCCCGCCGCAGGGAGACCATCTCCATCAGGCCGTCCATGCCGTTGAACGCCTGCTTGGCGGTATCGGTGCCCTCCACGTTGTAAATATGCCAGGGAACATTCCGCCCTTCGTCGGGGGTGATGGTGGACTGGATTTCAGCCCGGGTGAACTGACTGATCAGGAGGTTCAGGGTATGGGTGACCGTGGCCTCCCTGGCCGATGACGTCATGTACTTGGTGTTCTGCTGGGCCCGCATCTTGTAATCCCGGAACAGTTCTCTCAGAGCCACGGCATAGGGCAGATCCAGCCGCATGGCCGGAGCGGGAGGTGCGCTGGGGGGTACTGTTGAGAGGCAAATATCCTCGGGCTTCATTCCCGCTTTCACGGAGAACATGGAGTTCAGTGCGTGCTGAACCATCAGCTCGGGCATTACCTTCCAGGCCTGCCGGGCGGTGGCGTTGGCATTATGGGCGCCGTCAATCTGGGCGATCCCCGCCCATGCCATTACCCTCTTGGCAACCGCAGCATCCACAAAGGAGCGCACCATATTCACGTTCCGGTACAGCACGTTGTACTGGGGATCCTGGTGGGCGCCGTTCACCCCTTCTTCAGCGAAGAGAACCGCCATCTCGGGTCCGGCCACGCCGCTCACGTAGGAATGGTAGTTTATGGGCCGCCCCACCTCATCTTCTATGAGATCCAGGGCCTTTCTCTGGGCCCTCAGCTGCTTCCTGGTAATGGCAACCCCGCCGATCCCCTGGGGGCTGCCTTCCAGAAGACCGTCCATATGACTCTGCCCGGCGGTGCGGATCACCATCAGATGATCGGCTCCGTGCCAGGCTGCCATCCGCATCCGCCGAATATCGTCCTCAAAGCGGCCGGAGGCGATCTCGGTGGTGATAGTGCTCACCGGCTGGGGATCAATATCGCCGAAGTAGTGGGCGGCGGGGAGGGGGACGGAATGGGAAAGGTTTTCGGTGGTCTGATAATACTCGAAGGGGCCGATCTGCCGCTTCTGTCCGCCGCCTTTGCGCCAGAACCAGCCCCGCCTCCGGGGATGATAATGCTCAAGATCCTCCAGGATCCGTTCCACATCCAGTTTTTCATTGGGATTCAGCTGCATGTGAGCTGATTTCCCTGTTTTATTGGGGTTTTCGGTGTTCATGTCCATATGGCCCGGGCCTCCTTCCAGAATTTTCCTTCGGCCAGGGCCGCCGCAGCTTCGCCGATTGAGATGCCCTGATCTGCTGCGATGCGGTACACGATATGCCCTGCGCCTTTGCCCAGAAGTTCGTGGTCCAGGGCTTTTTCCACAATTGCCGCCGCCTCAAGGCTGGAAATTCCCATCCGCAGCAGCACCGACCGTTCAATGGAGGGGCTGGTGTGATGGTAGGCCGTATCTATCAGCGGCTGGGTGAGGGCGTCGGCGAGCTGCCAGAACCGTTCCTCCAGCTGTTTTTCGCTCAAATCTGCCAGATGTTTTCTCCTGACCTGAAAATCATCCTTTCGCTCCTGCATATCTGCTCCTTATTCTGCTTGTTCGGTTTTGTAATGCCCAATCCCGGGCCCGGGCAGGGGCCGGACCGGGGCCTGGGCCGTGCCCGGGTGCTCCTATTGGTGAATCATCTCCCGCATATCTCCCAGAATAGCTCGGGGAACCGGCAGATCCAGCATGGTTTTCAGTCCAGGAGATGCGTTAATTACATGGGGAATCATGTTGATGCACATGGCGATGGTGCCGATGCCGCCGGGAACCTCGGGTTTGATCTGGAGGTTGATATTCGGAGTGCCCTTGATTCTGATGTAATCTCCGGTTTCGATTCCTTCGGCCTCCGGCTCGATCTGCTGGGGGTGAAGCATTTCGATTCTGGTAACGCCGTCCACCTCACCGTGGCCTTCCATGCGGCATCCGGCCACATCTCCGGGCTCAACAGACGCGTACTCGGTCCTCCGGGGAACGCCGGTGACGATGGCTTCCATGCTCTGGCGGATTGGTGCGCTGAGCTTCCACCCCAGGGCGTCGGCGATCATGCCGATGCTCTCTTGGAAGCCCACATGCCCGGCCAGGCTGCCGTCCTGTGCGCCCCGGCGGAACTCTTCGGGGCTCAGTCCCACTCCCTGCTCCTCCATTACCGCTGGTCCGAAGGGGGAGAGGCTGTTCACCCGTTCCGCCTGAATATGGTCGATATCCAGACAGGCGCCGGTCATCATCACCACCAGAAGGTCCATGATCAGTCCCGGGTTGATTCCCGTCCCCAGCACCGTGACGCCGGCCTTCGCTGCATTCTCATGGATTTTTCCGGCCAGTTCCGGTTCTCCGGCGGCGGGGTAGGCCATCTCTTCGGCGGTGGATATTATATTGTAGCCGGCCTCAATGAGGGTGATGATCTTTTCATAGGCCTTCCTGGTAAATGAGTCGGTGGCCAGAAGAGCGATGGATGCATCCCGGGCGTCTTCCATGGCTTCCTCGATGGATTCCCTGATCACCACGTCCCGTGGGTAGCCCGGTCCGGCGCTGCCTCCGGTCCCAGCTCCGGCGCTGTCAGCTCCGCCGGAGTTCATCTTCAGAACCTCCAGCATGCTTTTGCCCCGCCGTTGGGGATGCATGTCGCAGATCCCGGATATTTCTACGCCGGTTTTCCCCAGCAATGCCCTGGCCATGCCGCTTCCCATGGCTCCGAATCCCCAAATCAGCACTTTCACCGTATCGCTCATATACCCGTCCCTGGTCCGGTCCTGCCGGTTGCATTTACTATTATAGTAGTAAGTATACTCCGTCCCATACTGCTGTCAAGGAAAGAATCCCTGCTGTAAATTTCCTTGACGGGGGACTGCGGGAGGTCTAAGATCAACTTCCGGCATTTTACTATTATAGTAGTAATGTTGATGTCTGCTGATATATGGAAGACCACAGCCCAGCGAGGAGTCGAGGATGGATGAGAGAAAACTGGCGGTAGTTGCCCTGGGAGGTAACGCAATTCTGGATAAGAAACGGGGAACGGATATCCACGCCCAGTTCCAGGCCACACGGCTTTCCATGGAGGGGGTGGTGGAGCTCTTGAAGCAGGAGTATAAGCTGCTCCTAACCCACGGCAACGGACCGCAGGTGGGAAATATCATGCTGATGGTGGAATGCTCGAAAACCAGCCTTCCGGAAACACCCCTGGGGGTTGCAGACGCCATGACCTGCGGCTCAATCGGCTACATGATTGAACAGAGCCTTCAAAACACCATGATCCGCCACGGCATATGGAGGAATGTGGTCACCATTCCGGCCCAGGTGGTGGTGGACCGCTTCGACCCGGCACTGGATGAGCCCACCAAACCCATCGGCCCGTTTTACAGCGCAGAAGAAGCAAAGAAACTGGAAGAAGAACAGGGCTGGGTGGTCCGGGATGATGCAGGCAGAGGCTACCGCCGCTATGTGGCATCCCCCTATCCCCTGGACATCGTGGAGAAGGAATCCATACGCCACCTGATCGATGAAAACTACCTGGTTATAACCGGCGGGGGCGGAGGCATCCCGGTCTATTATCAGGAAGACGGAACCATAGAAGGAATGGACTGCGTAATCGATAAGGACCTTGCAAGCATGAAACTGGCCCTGTCGGTGGGAGCCCATGAACTGATCATTATTACCGGTGTGCCCCAGGTGAGTATCAACTTTGGAACTCCCCAGCAGCAGGATCTCAGCAGAATTACCCTGGCACAGGCCCGGCATTATCAGCGTCAGGGACATTTTCCGGCGGGATCCATGGGGCCGAAAATTGCAGCTGCCATAGAATTCGTACAGGCGGATCCGGAGAATCGGGTGATCATTACCGACGTAGAGAGTCTTCCAGCGGCGATTCGCGGGGAGGCGGGAACGGTCATCCAGTCCCATTTCACGGCCTGAGGGAATTCCAGCACACAAGGGCCGGGTCCGGATTCGGCGGGGCGATAGCTCGGCTATGAGCGGCCCGGCGGCTTTCTGGACCGGGTGTTAGGGGTTCGGGTGTTGCGGGTTCGGAGCCGGTCAATGCCGTCTGTTGAACTTGTCCCGAAGCTTGGAAAGGTTTTTTCCGAAATGTTCAACCATTACTTGGTTTCCCATCACCTCAACCAACTCCGCCAGGTAAAAATCATGGATAATGTAGCCCTCTATGGAGTGCACCAGGCCGATATTCCGGGTCCACACCATTTCGGTTTTTCCCGGCTCACCCAGAATGCCTGAAAGACAGATCTCCCTGTCCGCAGCCAGGTCGATGCTCCGCCCCTGGTCGAAAATATCCTCGAGATGATCCCGGTCATGAAAGTACGCCTCGCCGAAATCCACGTCAATATGGCCGTATATCAACATGAACACATCCACGCCCCGCTGATCGGCCTTCCTAAGCTCTTCCCTCAGAAGTTCGAACTCCTCGCTCCAGAGACCGATGTATATTGATGTTTTCGCCTGGGCGATGATTTCCCGGGTCTTGGACAGGGCCTCCTCCCGGCTCTGGATATTCCATACCGGATCAAAGTCCGAAGAAAAGGAGATGGAGTGGAGGCTGTTGTTCAATTTTCTGGTAAGGGTGTCGTTGTCCCGCTGGATTTTATCGATCAGTTCATCCGGCGAGAGGGGAGAAAATGTCTCCGGATTGGTGCCGGTAGATACCGCATAGCCCTTCTTTTTCAGACGCCGGCAGATATCGTATACCCGGGAGTGGGGGACGCCGGAGTTCTGTGAGATGGTGTATGCACTGGCCGGGTGGGCCTGGAGAAGGGAGAGGTACACTTTGGCCTCGTACTCGATAAAACCCGCATCCATGAGATCACGGATTATGGAATCAACATCCTGTTTCATGGGATTAAATATATCATAACTGCAGTAGTAACACTATACGTTTCTCCCGGCGACATTATGCTCAACCGTTCCCTGTCCTTCTTGCTGAGCCGGATGGATTCACCTATCATGGTCTCATGGCAGACGAAAAATACTCCAACAAGGAACTTGAGCGAATCCTGAAAAAGGCCATAGAAATCCAGGCCAGGGAAACATCAGCTTCGGGCACGGCATCCGGAGACTCGGGAATGGATCTTGAAGAAGTCATGAACGTCGGCGGCGAACTGGGAATCTCACGGGACGCAATCAACCGGGCGATGATGGAACTGGACAGCGGGGGCAGCACCTCCAGCCGCATTCTCGGCGGCGATATAGAGTGGCGCAGGCGGGGCGATTTTCCGGTATCGGCAGATCAGGAAACCCTGGAACGGCTGGGGGTGATCATCGCAAGAGAAGCGGGCATTCACGGCAACCTCTCTATAACACGAAATCAGCTGTTCTGGAAAAGCAGTCAGATGATCAACGGCGACAACTCATGGAATCTGCAGATATCCGTGCACAGCGGCAAAAAATCAACCTCGGTTGATATTCAGAACCGTCAGGAGCTCCTGGCCGGAGGTCTGTTCGGCGGCCTGGTGGGTGGCCTTGGAATGGGAGTGGGATTCGGTGTGGGTTTCGGCGTCGGCCTTGGAGCCCTTCAATCTGGGCTGTTCACCGCCCTCTTCGTTCCCGCTGCACTGGCGGGCAGTTTCCTCCTCGCCCGGAGTATATTCTCGGCGGTCAGCTCACGGCGCCGGAAGAAACTTGATAATCTATACCGACAGATCAGCCGGACCCTCGGGGAGGAATCGGACAATGGGCCGCACGATCCTGACAACGCCTGACAACAACTGACAACGCCTGAGAGCGGATCCCCCCCCGATTTCCCGTATGGTGGACAGTGTTTCTAATATAGTATAAACACTATATTAAAAAAAATAACTATACGGAGTTAGGATATGTGGCAGTTTCTTGGAGCGGTAAAAAAACATCTGAGTTGGGCAATAGCCGCCTCTATGGCGGCGGGATTCCTGTTCGGCCTTGCAGCCGGGGATCTCACGTTCCTCAAGTCATGGATTATGCCGGTAACTATAATGATGATACTTCCCATGATGGTAACCTTCCCTATCAGCGGCTTAATTCGCCAGCCCCGAAACCGGGACTTGTGACGGGAAATCTTCTGATCAATTTTTTGTTGATACCGGCATTGAGCCTGGGAATAGGAAGAGTTTTCTTTCCATCGGAACCGGGACTCTTTCTCGGCATGCTGATGATCGGGCTCATCCCGACCAGCGGTATGACGGTCTCATGGACAGGTTTTGCCGGAGGGAACATCAAGGCCGCAGTGAGTCTGATGGTAATCGGCCTTCTTGCCGGAGCCCTGCTGGCTCCTCTGTATCTGGTTCCCTTCATGGGCGGCCGTGCTGATATCAATCTCAGTGGTATACTCAGGCAGATTCTGCTTGTGGTGTTTGTTCCCATGTTTGCCGGTGCGGGTATCCGATGGTATCTCATTCGACGAAGCTCGGAGAGCCGCTTTCAGGAATATTGGAAACCCCGCATACCTTCACTCTCAACCCTGGGCGTGCTGGGCATAGTTTTTCTGGCCACTGCGTTGAAAGCCCGCCAGCTTGCAGCATCTCCCGGGCAATTGTTGTATCTTCTGGTGCCGGTTCTTCTTTTTTACGGGCTGCTCTATGCAGGGGTGAGTGGTATCGGACGCCGCTTTTTTTCCAGGGAAGATGGTGTTGCTCTGCTCTTTTCAACGGTAATGCGGAACCTGTCTCTCTCCCTTGCAATTGCGGTTACAGCTTTCCCTTCCATCGGGTCTCAGGCTGCGCTTCTGCTGGCCCTTGCATATGTCATTCAGGTGCAAAGCGCATCCGTGTTTATTCGTTTTGCAAAGAGACCTCATGAGCGGCAGCATGCTGTGGGGGTGAACTCACCTGCCCTGCAGGAAGGGGACTGAGCGGATACATCATTCGGGTATGCAAAAAAAGGCCGGCTGATGCGATGCACAGCCGGCCCTTTTTCTGAAGCATTCAGTGAACTGTGTCAGCTGATACAGAACCTGCCTGTATCCGGCCTGACTCAGATGTTTCTTTAGAGTGATTTGTGACAGAACCACCAGTCATATCCGTCATAGCTGTCCAGACGTGTTTCCGCATCTTTCTGACTCTGGGGAGGAGGAATGATCACCTTATCACCGATCAGGTCATTTTTCGGCCAGTCTGCCGGTACCGCAACCTTGTTTTCATCCGAAAGCTTGAGGGCCTTCACCGCCCTGACCACTTCATCCATATTCCGTCCGATTTCCTGAGGATAGTACAAAGTAAGGCGTACCTTTCCCTGGGGATCCAGAATAAACACGGCACGTACCGTATTGGTGCCTTTTCCCGGATGAAGCATTCCCAGTTTGTTGGCAATCGTATCGTTGGCGGCGATCACGGGAAAGCTGATATCGATATCCAGTTTCTCGCCGATCCATTCGATCCATTTGATGTGGCTGAAAATCTGATCTACCGACATGCCGATCAGTTTGACACCCAGTTCATTGAACTGATCAATCCGTTTCTCAAAGCTCACAAACTCAGTGGTGCAGACCGGGGTGAAATCCGCAGGGTGGCTGAAAATTACCGCCCAGTTGCCTTTCAGATCTCCCGGCAGGTTCATGGGACCGTGGGTGGTTGAAACTGACATCTCAGGAAAATCATCGCCCAGCAGGGGCATGTTTACATTATGTTCTTCCATTTCAAAACTCCTTATATGTGTTTATCCATATTAAGCAAGTATCGTGCCAGCAGTATGGAAGTTGGAGTGGGAATATTTAAATATATATTATACAACAAATTATAACCGAAATAATCTCACGGTACATAAACTGTTATTCAATAATACCGATATTCCGGTGTTGTAATCCACCGAAATTTCGGTAATACTGATATATCCGTGAAGGAGACCGGAATGAAAACAGATATTCTTAAGTATAATGGAGATCAGCTGTTGGAGATTATTCTCGAAGCTGTCCGGGATGTTGTTGATTTTGAACTGGCGGTAATTCTCAGGCTCCACAGGCAGGATCGCCTGGTTGTGAGTAAGGCCAGCGGACCCCTTGCGGGGAAGGAATTTGACGAATTTCAGATTGATCTGCGTCAGCGGGGAGATATCGCCCGTCTGCTGAAAACCAGCGAGCCTTATCTTTTTGATGAAGAAGAAGATCACATCGATACATATGAAGGGGTTATCGATCTACCGGAGGGTCACAGTTGCCTGGTTGCACCTCTGTATGTAAAAGATGACCCGGTGGGACTCATGACATTTGACCACCGGGCTTGCGGAAAGTTCACTCCGGCAGTGGTGAAATTTATCGCTACGGTTTCCCGACTCATTGCCATTATCCTTGCACAATACGATTCCGGAAAATATCTGGATGGAATACGCAAGCATCTGATCAGAGAACGCAATATTCTCCTGGGAGAGCGTATCCGGGTTTTTGATACTCTCATCGGCGAAAGCAGCTCATGGAGGCAGGTGATTGAGCAGGTAAGAACTGTGGCTCCTTCGGTTTTACCGGTGCTGATAAATGGTGAGACGGGGACCGGGAAAGAACGGGTAGCTCAGGCGATCCATGAGCTGAGCGATCGGAAAGACGGTCCCTTTATTCCCCTGAACTGCTCAGCTCTCAATGCCGGACTGGTGGAAAGCGAACTGTTCGGACATGAAAAAGGAGCCTTTACCTCGGCGGAGGGCTTGAGAAGAGGCCGTTTTGAGATGGCCCACAGGGGCACACTGTTTTTGGACGAAATTGCCGATCTGCCTGGGGAAATTCAGCCCAAACTGCTTCGTACACTCCAGGAAGGAACATTCGAGCGGGTAGGGGGCGAAAAAACACTATCCAGTGATGTTCGGATCGTTGCGGCCAGCAACAAGGATCTACGGGAGGAAGTTCGTGCCGGCCGGTTCCGGGAAGATTTGTTCTATCGTTTGAGTGTAGTTCCGGTGAATCTTCCTCCTCTGAGAGAACGGGAACACGATGTTCTGCTTCTGGCAGAATACTTTCTCTCAAAACTCAGAAACACCCGGGGGTACGGAGACCTGTATCTCAGTGAGGAAGCGGTTGAGGGAATGCTTGAATATCCCTGGCGGGGTAATGTACGGGAACTGGAAAATATCATCAGCCGGGCCGCGCTCTTTGTCAGGGACGGAAGAATTGCCTGCCGGCACCTGGGCTTAAAGAGCTTCGGGGACCTGCTTCCCCGCAGCTTCAATGAACCGGATACCCCCCGGTCTTCTGACGCCGCCTTTCCCACCCTTCGCCAAATGGAGGCATCCCACATCGCTGCCGGTCTTGACCGCTGCAGGGGAAAGATTTACGGAGAAGACGGGGCCGCAGTGCTTCTGGGACTGAAACCCAGCACGCTCCAAAGCCGAATGAAAAAACTCGGAATCACCCGCATGAATTTTATGCAAGTTTGATTTGAATCAAAGCGCCGCATTTCTTTTCAGCGTATTCTCCGGGTATATCACGGCGGGATCCTGTCCACGCCGGAAATATCCGTGAAGGAGGTCGCTGAATGACCGTAAAAACATATCAATTGGAAACTGTATCCTGTCCCAGCTGTGTTGCCAAAATAGAGGGCATGTTGAAGAAAACAGGAGGTGTCACGGAAGCTGAGGTATTGTTTAACTCGTCCCGGGTCCGGGTCCGGTTCAACGAGGCCGAAGTGGACTCCCGAACCTTACAGTCCAGGATTACGGCTTTAGGATATCCTGTGAAGGGTGAACGCTAGGACGGGCAAGGGAGGGGCTATGCGGATTCTACAAATTTCAAAGATACAGCGTCTCGTCCTTTCTGCTGCTCTTATTACCCTTGCTTTTGCAGTCAGGGAGCTGTGGCAGCTTCAGCTGGTTTTCGCCTGGTTCATGATGGCTGCCGGAATTTCCGCAGGGTATCCGATCTTCACGAAGGCCTTCTCCGCCCTGCGCTATAAAATTCTCGGGATCGACGCCCTGGTAACCATCGCTGTTATCGGGGCGGTGATCATCGGGGAATACTGGGAAGCCGCTGCGGTAACATTTCTGTTTTCCCTGGGTGATTATCTTGAATCCCGAAGTATTGAGAAAACCAGGTCCTCCATTAAGGCGCTGCTGGACCTTGCTCCGGTAACCGCCCGGGTTCTCAGGGACGGGCAGGAACAGGTTATGTCTGCCGAAGGGGTGGAACAGAATGATTTGATTGTGGTTAAGCCCGGAGAAAAGGTTTCCGTGGACGGCATTGTAACCCAAGGCTACGGGGCGCTAAATCAAGCCGCCATTACCGGAGAGCCCCTGCCTGTAGAGGCGCAATCCGGCAGCGAGGTATTCTCGGGAAGTATTCTCGAATCCGGATACCTGATAATCCGGGCCCGAAGGGTGGGGGAGGAAACCACCTTTGCCAGGATTCTGCACATGGTGGAGGATGCTCAGGATAAAAAAGCCCAGACTCAGAAATTCCTGGAAAAATTCAGCCGCTACTACACGCCGGGAATTATTGTTTTGGCGGTGATCCTGTTTGTCCTGACACGGGATGTGACCCTTGCTCTCACATTGCTGGTCATTGCCTGTCCGGGAGCCCTGGTGATCTCTACCCCGGTTTCCATTGTAGCCGGGATAGGAACCGGGGCGCGCCGGGGTATCCTCATAAAGGGCGGTGATATTATGGAGCGGTTGGGGACTGTTAAGGCAGTCGCCTTGGATAAAACCGGCACCCTGACCCAGGGAAGGCCCCGGGTATCGGAACTGATTACCCTGGGCGGTCACGATCCGGATGAGCTTATGAGAATTGCCGCCACGGGAGAAACCTACTCCGAGCATCCCCTGGGGACTGCGGTGGTCAACTATGCGGAAACCCGGTTCGGGGTTACCGGCCTGAGAAAACCGGATGAGTCCCGGATTATTCCCGGTCAGGGCATTGAGTTTTCCCTGCAGGGTGACCGGTATTTCATCGGAAACCGGAGACTCTTCGCGGACATGGAAATTACCCTGGACGGGGAAACTGAAGCCCGTCTTGCTGCCCAGGAGCAGCTGGGAAGAACGGGAGTGCTTGTGGGAACCCCCCGGGGATTTTTAGGAATAATTGCCATCGAAGACAGCCTGCGTCAGGGGGTGCAGGAGCTGGTTCAGGAACTCAGGAACCAGGGAGTGCGGCATATCGCCATGCTCACAGGGGATGGAGTACGGACCGCCCGGGCTGTAGCCGGGAGCCTCGGGTTGGACAGCGTTCATTCCGGACTTCTTCCCGAAGACAAGGTGCGGGTTTTGAAAGAACTTCAGGACAGGTACGGACAGACCGCCATGGTGGGAGACGGGGTGAATGATGCACCGGCTCTGGCAGCTGCCGACCTTGGTATTGCCCTTGGCGGTGCGGGAAAAGACATAGCCATGGAGACCGCCGATGTTGTTCTGCTCTCCTCCCGCATTCAGAAGCTCAGCACTGCCCTGTCATTAAGTCGGGCTACGCTGCGGAATGTGAAGCAGAATATTATCTTTGCCCTGGGCGTTGCCGGTGTATTGTTGGCGGGGGTTCTCATAAAGACGGTAAACCTTTCATTTGGTATGCTTATACATGAGCTGTCGGTACTGCTGGTGATTCTCAATGCCCTGAGGCTGATGTATTTCAAGCCGCCGGGGAATAGGGGCCGGTTTCTTTCCCGGTGGCTTGCGAACCTTTCCTGGAGGAAGCGGGGAAGGAAGAAACCCGGGATAGAGGTGGTATGACCGTGTCGATTCATGAGGATTATGATCCAGGATGTATTTCCCTGGTGCCGATTTTTTCTGATCTCTCCCTCCAGGAAATGGGGGAGGTGGCGGCCATCACCCGGGAACGCCACGTATCAAAGGGCGAAACAGTATATTTTGCCGGAAAAGTAAGCAAAGAACTCTTTGTTGTCCATCAGGGGCGGGTCAAGATTTCCCGGATTACCGAATCCGGAAAGTCCCAGGTCCTCCGGGTTATCGGCCCGGGGGAATTTACGGGGGAGATGAGTGTTCTCCATGAAATGCCCCGTACCGATTTTGCCGAGGCCCTCCAGGATTCCACTATGTGTGTAATTCCCGGAGACGCCTTGAAAAGCCTCATGAAGCGTTTCCCTTCCATTGCCTTAAAGGTTCTGGAAGAATTAAGCACCCGGGTGGAGCAGCTTCAAGCCCGGCTGGAGCAGAATCAGCACAGCTCCCCTGAATACCGGACAGCCCGGGCCATTCTGGATTTGTCCGGGGGCAGCTCGGAGCTAACCCTTCCCATGACCAAGGGCGACCTGGCAAGCCAGCTTGGGATGACCCAGGAAACCCTCTCCCGAAAACTCTCCTTGCTCCAGGAACAGGGGGTAATCTATCAGCCCGGTCCAGGAGTTATACACATTGTGGATCGGCCCGGTTTGGAAGCAGTGAATTAAGAATGATATGAATAAGTAAGAATAAAGATACTCACGGAAGTGCCATATGTAATGCCTCAGATATTCACGCCCCTGGTATTTGTCCTGCAGATCTGTGAGCTGTTCTGCCGTATGTATTCACCAAAGTCGCCTGAAAACTAGGCCCCCTCTTGAATGTGACCACCTGGTCAAATTAGCCGGGGGCTGTTTTTTATGCCGCCGCCGCTGGCCGGTGGCTGCGCCACCTGCACGCGGATGCATCCTGTCAGAATCATCACTGATGTCAGTCGCTCTTCATGGCAAAAAATAAAAAGCCCCGAACCGAAGTCCAGGGCTTTTTATTCATGCCGCCGATGCCTGGTCGCAACGCTCCGTGTTGCTGCTCGGCTATGCATCCAGACAGAATCGAACAACAGTCAATCTTCACAGCAACAAAAAAAGACCAAACACCCGAGGGTATTTGGTCTTTTTTTGCCGCCGATCTACCCGGCGTGTTCCTCGCCGTTCCGGCTGCGGTACACGCCTGTTTGCATCGAACAACAGTTCGCTCTTCAATGACGGAGTGAATAAAAAAACCCGGACGCGAGGTCCGGGTTTTTTATTCATGCCGCCGATCAGAATCGAACTGATGACACAGGGATTTTCAGTCCCTTGCTCTACCGACTGAGCTACAGCGGCATCCACGTTTTACAACGTGAGGGTAGTTATAATAAAGACGGAAATTATTGTCAACCTGAAATGGAGAAAAAACACGGCTTCACGAGGGCAGTGCACCGAAGCTTGTGAAAATCAACAGATTACGTTGGTCATACAGAAACCGGCGCTCCTTGTGGAGGTGCTGCCTGGACACGGCTCTATATCTGAACCGGTTTTTGGGGAAAGCGCTGTTTTACAAGCTTCTGAGCACTCCCATTATTGACCGGAGGCGGTGAGGCCATCTATTCTGTGTACAGATGAAATTAAACAAGCACATCCAAAATGCATACGGCAAAGGCGGAAAATCCAAGGCATCCCCGCCCTCTTCCGCCTCTTCCGGAACATCCGGCCCTGCCGACACATCCGGGCCTTCCGCCCCAGGCGGAAAAAAGGGCATACCCCGTCCGGTGGAGGACGGCTCTTCGGATTCACCTGCAAGGTCCCGGGACCGCTCCGGGGGAACGTCCCGGGCTCGGCCTCCGGGGAAATCAGGTCTGGTGAAAACCGGCCTGAGCGGCGATGACTTTCTCAAAATTATCAGCCGCAGCGCGCCGGAAGAAAAGCCCAGCATACGGGAAATTGCCGGTCTTCTCATGCTCATGGGCACCGAACAGGCGTCCCGGATTCTTGCACTGCTCCCCGACGACATGGTGGAAAAAATTTCCCTTGAGATAAGCCGGATCCGGGTACTCAAACCCGAAGAGAGCAAGGCGATCATCGAAAAGTTTCAGATCGCCGCCGGCAGGGAGCAGGAGCGCCTCAGGGGCGGTAAGGATGTGGCCCGGGATATTCTCGAGCGTTCCATCGGGCGGAGAAAGGCCGTGGATATTCTTGCCAGGACGTCCAGTTCCCCGGGATTCGACCAGCTTGATTTTTTGAATGAACTGGAACCGGGGCAGCTGAAGCAGCTCCTTAAGGATGAACCGCCCCGTCTCATTGGAATCATTCTTTCCCATCTTGAACCCGGCCGGGCGGCGGGATTGCTGAAGGATCTGCCGGCGGAAAAGAAGCCCCGGATTATCCGGAGCATGGGTGAGAAGGTGAAGCTTTCCCAGGATGTGCTTCATAATATCGCCAAGGCAATTAAGGGAAAGATCCGGAGAATCGGAACCCAGCAGACCAATGAACTGGACGGAGCTCAGGTTCTTGCGGAGATTCTCCGCAGCATGGATGCCAGCAGCGAGCGGAATATCCTTGAAGATCTGGGCATCGAGGCTCCTGATGTGGAGTCCCGCATAAAAGAGAGACTTTTTACCATTGATCGGGTGTTGCATATACGGGATACCGATCTCCAGAGAATTCTTGCCGATATGGCGGATGAAGATATTGCCCTTCTTATGAAGGGAAAGGATGAAAACATCCGGGTGCGCTTTTTGAAAAATGTCAGCAGTCAGCGCAGTATTGCAATCAGCGAGAACTATCATTATCTTGGACCGGTTCCCCGGAAAGATGTGGATGAAAGCACCCGGGATTTCATCCTGAAACTGCGCCGTATGGAAGAACGCGGCGATATTGTCATACCCCGGAATGATGAACCCATGGTGGAGTAACAACCTCCTGGTGGGGCAGTGGAACAGTAAAGCAGAAAACAGGAGTGCAGTTTGGGCAGAAAGCGTTTAGGTGATTCGTATCTTTTATGTATGCTGGGGTTTTTGGGACCTGCGGGAATTCACCGCTTCTACCTGGGGAAACCGGTTTCAGGTCTCTTTTACCTCTTTACCTACGGATTTTTCGGGCTGGGGACCATCATCGATTTGTTTAAAATGCCCCGGATGGTGGAAGAGGCCAACAGACGGCTCTACATTGAGCGGGCTCTGGATGATGATGAGTATGACCGCTACCGCAATTATCCCCCCAGGCGCCTGGGTGAATACGATTCTTCTCCCCGCTCATCGGTCTCATCCGATGCTCCAAAGAGGCCGGAGGCCAAGAGTCTTGAGCATCTCATCTTTATTCTTGCCCAGGAAAACAAGGGAGTTCTCACTGCCGCACAGCTTGCCCTGGAGTCGGGCATCCCGGCTGACCAGGCCCAGCACAATCTTGAGCTGATGGTCGCCAAGCAGTATGCACGGGAAGGAATGCGCCATAACGGTCTGAAAGTGTTTGTATTTGAAGAATTTCTCAGCGATTCGGTGCGGGCTCAGCTGAAATTCTGAATCGGCGGGATGCGCGTATAACTGTACATCTCAGATTGAAATCAGTATAATATCCCACTATGACAGCCAAAGAACTGAAACAGAAATATATTGAATTTTTTACAAGCAAGAACCACACGGAAATTTCCGGTAAGAGTCTGATTCCCGAGAACGATCCCACGGTGCTGTTCACCACTGCGGGGATGCACCCTCTGGTCCCCTATATTCTGGGGGAAGAACACCCCGGGGGAACCCGGCTGGTGAATGTCCAGAAGTGTATTCGTACAGGTGATATCGACGAAGTGGGCGACTCCTCCCATCTTACGTTTTTTGAAATGCTGGGGAACTGGAGTCTGGGTGATTATTTCAAGGAAGAAGCAATCAGCATGAGCTGGGAGTTTCTCACTTCTCCCCGGTGGCTGGGCATTGACCCCGGCCAGCTGGCGGTAACTGTTTTTCAGGGAGATGATGATTCCCCCAGGGACGAAACCAGTGCCGCTTTGTGGAAGAAACTGGGAATTCCCGAAGACCGCATTTACTACCTTCCCAAGGAAGACAACTGGTGGGGCCCCCCGGGACAGACCGGGCCCTGCGGACCCGACACCGAGATGTTCATCGACACCGGCATTCCCGGCACGGAAAAGAGCCGGCCGGGTATTTCCGACGGAAAGTGGCTTGAAATCTGGAACGACGTATTCATGCAGTACCGGAAAACCGAAGACGGAAGCTTCGAGAACATGGATCGGAAATGCGTGGATACGGGCATGGGTGTTGAGCGCACAGTGGCTATTCTCCAGGGAAAAAAATCGGTTTACGAAACCGAACTCTTTCAGCCCATTATTGCCGCCATCGAGAAACTGTCAGGCAGAAGCTATGCCTCAAGCGAAGATGAAGGAGACCGGTCAATTCGGGTGATCACCGATCATGTACGAACCGCAACGTTCATTCTGGGTGATGATGCCGCCGTAAGCCCCTCCAACCTGGGCCAGGGCTACATTCTGCGCCGGCTCATCCGCCGGGCCATCCGCCACGGAATGAAACTGGGGCTGGAAAAGGCGTTCATGGCTGAGCTCAGCTCAATTGTCATCGACGTATACAAGGATTTTTATCCTGAACTGGCTGACCGCCGGGAGAAGATTCAGCATGAACTGATCATGGAAGAGGAAAAGTTCCTGAAAACCTTGAGAAAGGGCGAGCATGAGTTTGAAAAGATGCTTCCCAATCTTCTCAAGGGCAGCAAGAGGATCATTCCCGGACGTCTGGCCTTTAAGCTTTACGATACCTACGGATTTCCTCTGGAGCTCACCCGGGAACTTGCCGGTGAACACGGCTTCGATGTTGATGTTGAAGGCTTTGATGAGGCGTTTAAAAAACATCAGGAAAAATCCAAGATGGATACCAATGCTTCCTTCAAAGGCGGGCTTGCCGATCATGGAGAGGCCACCACGGCACTTCATACGGCAACCCATCTGCTGCATACAGCCCTCCGACAGGTGCTGGGCGAACATGTGGCTCAGAAGGGAAGCAATATCACCACCGAACGGCTGAGGTTTGATTTTTCCCATCCTGAAAAGATGTCTCCCGAAGAAATTGCAAAAGTTGAAGAGATAGTTAACCGGCAGATCGAGCGCGACCTGCCCATAAGCTACACCAGCATGACCCTTGAAGAAGCCCGGAATTCCGGCGCGATTGCCCTGTTCGGCGATAAATACGATGAGGTTGTGAAGGTGTACAGTATCGGCGACTTCTCCAAAGAAGTGTGCGGCGGTCCCCATGTGGAGCATACCGGGGCTCTCGGCCGGTTCAAGATAAAAAAGGAACAGTCCAGTTCCCAGGGCGTACGTCGGATCAAGGCGGTTCTCATCCGATAGGCTTTTCCGGGAAGCGGAGGTTTTGCCGCCGCTTCCGTCGTCCTCTGTCTGCTGCCGTCGTCCAGTATCTGGCAGTCCGCAGCCGCCCATCGGCGGCGGGCGGACAGCGGGCTATGAGCCCGGTTATATGCCCAGATCCCGCTGATAATCCTGCATGAGCTTCTGCACATTCTGATGTACGCCCCGAATCCGTGAGAAACGCTGCATCAAATCCCGGGCGGAATGCTGGTCTTTCAGCTGGACGTAACACTCCATCAGCTCGGGGTAGATCCGGAATATCCGGGTCTCGTTCTTCAAAAGACCTTCAAGACTCCGGGCGGCATCTTCATAGCGGCCACGGTGCTTGTTCACCGTAGCCAGCCCAAGGACTGCGTAGGTGTCATATTCAATGTTCAGCGCCCGGTGATAATAGTTTTCCGCTTCATCAAGGTTGCCCTGTTTGCGGTATGCATCGCCGGCACGGGTGAGTATCACCTTGTTTTCCGGATCCTTATCCAGAATTCTATTCCAGTAGTTCAGACTTCGGTGGGGCTCATTCATTCCCCGATGGCAGTCAGCCAGACCGAAGAGGGCATAAAAGTTTTTCGGTTCTTTCTCCAGGGCCTTTTCAAAGTATAGGGATCCTTCATCGAACTGTTTCAGCTTTCTGTGACAGTTTCCGATGCTGGTAAGCACCCGTATGTCCACCCTGTCTCCCTGAATATCATGCATCCGCATCCAATAGGAGAGGGCCTTCTCAAAATTTTTGAAGTCATAGTGGAGATGTCCCAGGCCGATGAGGGCGTATGCGTTGTCCGCTTCCATCTCCAGTACCTGAAGATAGATCGCCTCGGAGCGCTCCAGGTTTTTCACCTTCCTGTATGCATCGGCGACCCTTGTGAGCACGGTGACATTTCTGTCGTCCAGTTTCAGGTAGCGCTCCCACACTGATATGGCCCGGTGAAACTGTTTCAGACTGCGGTAGCAGTCCGCCAGACCGAAGAGGGCATAGTTATTTTCCGGGTAGTAATCCAGACAGCGCTGGTAGTACTGGGTGGCTTCCTGGAAGCGCCGCTTTTTCCGGTACGAATCACCGATCCCCACCAGGGCATAATTATTCCTGGGGTCAGTTTCAATGATTTCCCGAAAACAGGAAATTGCCTCTGAACTCTGCCCCTTTTTCAGCAGCTGATACCCCTGCCGTGAGAGATTGGCGATCTCTGCATATTCATCCTCATCCTGATCGGCCGAATGGCAGGCAGAGGTTTCTTTTACATCGATTTCCAAATGATCATTGTGAAGGGAAGAGGATTTACCGTCATCCGCCCCATGATCTTCTTTTACATCTGTCCTGAAACCTGACATACAAATCCTTTTTTATATGTGCGGCATTCAGCTACCGCGCTTTTTACCTGATCGTGGTCAGAGACCACAAGATAGTGCAAATATTATAGCTAATATCTATGATTCTGCTAACCAGTTTTGAACGATACGGGACATTTTTTCAACGATTTGTTCACGTTTGCGATTTTCCGGGGCAATTATGTACATCTGCAGCGCCTGAAGAAAGCGGTTCTGTTTATAGTAGTGATCCCCGATGCGGATTAGACCGTCGGTATAGTGAACGGTGAGAAACACCCGTTTGGCCTGTTCGATATTGCCGGAATTGTACAGCTCATTACCCTTGCGGATCAGTGCCGACCTCTTCTCCCTGCTGAGGGCTGCAGTTTTGGGCGGGGCCGTTTTTATGAGCCCTTCGCCGGGAAATTTGAGCTTATCAATATCCATAACAGGTCCCAAAGTTAAGTGTAGCCCCCCTTTCCGTATATATCAACAGAGACATTACAGGGCTTCTTTGGTTGACATATCGGCCCGGGCTCCGGGAACCGGAGTATAGGCCTGTGCCAGGGCCTTCCCCAGGGCTTTAAAGAGGGCTTCAATCATATGGTGCGAATTGTCGCCGTAATGACAGATCAGATGAACGTTCAGTCTGCCGTTATGAGCTAATGCGTAGAAGAACTCCCGGAACAGACTCATGTCGAAGCTGCCGCTGTAGGGCTGGGGAAAATCCGCCTTGTAGACCAGAAAGGGTCTGTTTGCCGCATCGATCACCGCTTCGCTCAATGCATCGTCCATGGGGATGCGGCGCTCACCGTAGCGCTGTACAGCCTGCTCACCCAGAAGACGCTGAAAGGCATCTCCCAGAACAATGCCCACATCCTCCACCAAATGGTGGGGGTCCACTTCAACATCGCCGGCTGCCTGAATCTTCAGTCCGAACCCGCCGTGCCAGGCCATTGCGGTAAGCATGTGGGAGAAGAAGGGCAGGGGGGTGTCAATTTCCGGCCGGAATTTGCTGTCCAGATCCAGACTCAGCCTTATTCGGGTCTCGGCGGTGTTCCGTTCTATATCTACTTTTCGTGATTCACTCATCTCCCGCAGCCTCCAGAATTTCAAGGAAATGTTCAATTTCCCGGTAATGATACTTGTAATAGGCGGGATTTGCCACAAGATGCACCCGAATGCTGCTCAATTCCTGGAGCACTTCCAGATTATTGGCTTTCAGGGTTCCTCCGGTCTCAACCAGGTCCACAATATAGGGGGTAAGGCCCAGCACCGGAGCGAGTTCCACCGAGCCGTTGAGTTTCACCATCTCCACGGGAATATTCTGATTATGGAAGTAATCCCGGGTGAACCGGGTAAACTTGGTGGCTACTTTCAGCCCCTGTTCACTCACATCGATGGATGCGCCTTTGGGGCCGGCCAGACACATGCGGGTACTTCCAAAGGGCAGCTCCTTCAGCCGGTGAAGCGGCACTCCTGCCTCATACAGCACATCTTCCCCGCACACACCAAGTCCGGCGATTCCGTGATGCACATATGTGGGCAGATCGGCGTTCTTCACCAGGAAGATTTCAAGGCGTTTATCCTTATCCCGGGCCACAAGTTTCCGCTTTTCAAAGTGATATTCAATTCCCGCTTTCGCGAAATGTTCCCGTACCTGTTCTTCCAGCCTGCCTTTGGGCAGGGCCAGGGTAAGAGGGGTATCTACAGACATACGCTGCCTCCATTTTTCCGCATTTCCCGGGCCTTCTCGTATCGGCTGCGGAAGTTCATTTCAGGTTCTTCCCGTGACAGGCGCCGGGGCTCTGAAGGGTTCCCCTGGGGATTCATCCCTCCAAGGGCGCTGAGCATAATGCTGAAACCCACGGCCCCGCTGCTCATTCCCATCTCTTCAATCAGGTCATCATAGCGCCCCCCCGAGGCGATCCCGTAGGGGATTCCACTGGCGTACACCTGAAACACCATTCCCGAGTAATAATGACGCTGGCCGATCTCCGACAGATCAACCCGGAACTGCATCCGGGGAAAGTATTCGGATACCGTGGAACACAGTTCTCCCAGATAGCTGATATCACCGCTGATTCCCGGGGCCAGCTGTGCGATCCGGGGATCCTCGGCAAGACTCATCAGCTCCTTGAGTCGGTCCTTTTCCGCTTCGCTGCCCGTTTCCCCTGAATTGCCCGGGGGGCTGTGAATGTCGCTGATCATGGAAAACAGCCGGCCGATGGTGCGGGCGGTTTCGGCATCGAAAATATCGGAAGTCAGAGGCTCCACGGCCTTCCAGTCCCGTTCCAGTATGGCCGCTTCAATTTCCCGCAGAAGGGATCGCGATTCGATCTCCTTGAATATCTGGTTGAATATCCGTCTGCTGCCGATGTGTACCGCCGGACGTTCAAGTCCCAGGGCATTCAGCTGTTCGCTGAGCATGAGAAGGATTTCAAGATCCGAGTCCATGATTTCACCGCCGATCAGTTCGGCGCCGCTCTGGTAATGTTCGTTCCGGGATATATCGATGCTGTCCTCATGACGGAGAATGCTGTCGCTGTAGGCCAGACGGACGGGGAATTCCGCACCCTTCAGCAGACTCTGAAAATGCTTCAGCAGAAAGATGGTGATATCCGAGCGGAGCATCAGAACTTCCCCGTCGCGTCCGATAAGACGGTAGAGCCTGCTCTGCTCCGCTGCAGTAAGCATATGGCTGTGGGCGTCAAAAAAGTCCACCATGGGGGTCTGGACAATGGTGTATCCCCATTGGGAGTACAATCTGTTGGTCACATCAATGGCCTGTTGGTGTCGTGCCGCTTCTTCCAGAAAGAGCCCGGCTGATCCGGGGGGAAGCTGCAGCATTGCCTTGGTATTCACGGTACCTCCTGTTGGGCCTGGGGCCGCATCACCCGGAAATAATAGACCCGGGAACGGCCGAATTTTTTTTCTTTTTCAAATACGAGCGATTTCTGCCCGTCTGTGTCCTGGAATTCCGAGCGGATCCGATCCTCTGCAGGAAAATGCATCAGCACACGAGTTTCCGGACCGACCAGGGCTGAATTGATCAGTTTTTTCAGCAGGTCGTTTTTATGCTTGTAGGGGAAGGGGGGATCCAGAAATATAATATCAAACCGTTCCTGCCGGGTCATGATGAACCGTTCCACCGCCCCCAGGGTGAAGCTGCAATGATCCCCGGCAATGCCAAGGTTTTCCTTCAGCATATCCTTTTTCCGGCGGTCCCGCTCCACCGAATGTACCCGGGACGCTCCCCTGCTAGCAGCCTCAAGGGCGATGATTCCCGATCCGCTGAACAGATCCAGGAACGTAAGCCCGTTGAGAGGCCCCAGGGATGAAAACACCGCTTCCCTCATCCGGTCCATCGCAGGCCGGATGGTGCCCGGAGGACAATGGATTCTGCGTCCGGCAAACTCTCCTCCGGTTATTCTCATGAAAAACTCCTTGCCGCCGCCTCTATGAGGTCGCGGTCGCCGTACAGCGAAGCGTATTCCAGGTCAAGATACCCGGATTGCTCCACTCCCGCAATATTTCCCGGTCCGCGGATCTGCAGATCCTCCTCTGCTATGACGAATCCGTCGGTATGTTCCTTCATGATCCGCAGCCGCTTCTTTCCATCCGTTGTGAGCCGATGATCATACACCAGATAACAGTAAGATTGAAGGGCTCCTCTTCCCACCCTTCCCCGAAGCTGATGGAGGGCCGCAAGACCGAATCGCTCTGCATGCTCGATCACCATAGCGGTTGCTTCCGGCACATCCAGCCCCACCTCCACCACGCTTGTGGCCACAAGGATCCGGTGCACCCCCTCCTGGAAGGATTCCATCTCCTTTTGGCGGGTGAGCATATCCTGGCGGCCGTGAACCAGCCCCACAGAAACACCCGGGAAGCGGCGTTTCAGCTGCTCATACATCTCTTCAGCGGATTTCAGGCCCTGCTCATGTTCATTGCCGTCGGACTCGATGCGCGGGTACACGAAGTATGCCCGTTCGCCCCGGGCCAGAAGCTCTCCGACGGCGCGGTACACTTTCTCTTCCTTGCCCATTACCGCAAGGTGGGTGTGAATCGGTTTTCTTCCTCCGGGCATGCTCCGGATGGTCCACAGCCTCATATTGTTGAAAAGGGTCATGGTGAGGGTCCGGGGGATGGGAGTTGCGCTGAGCATGAGCACGTGAGGGTTCTCGGCCTTTCTGCTCAGTTCCCCCCGCTGGGCAACGCCGAAACGGTGCTGCTCATCGATAATCACCAGCTTCAGAGACTGAAACGACACGTTCCGGGAGAAGAGGCTGTGGGTGCCGATCACCAGCCCGGCACCGCCTTCTTCCATTTCCCGGCGGCAGGTTTCTTTTTCTTCCTCCGGCATATCGGCAATGTAGAGGCGGGGACTCAGGTAAGAGTCCTCCAGCCCGGCACGGGCGAACAGCCTGCGTGTGGATTGCAGATGCTGCCGGGCAAGAATTTCCGTGGGTACCATAAAGGCCGCCTGTCCCCCCGCCTCCATAATATCCAGCGCCGCCAGCAGGGCCACCAGGGTTTTACCGCTTCCCACATCACCCTGAAGAAGGTGGGTCTCCGGGGAGCGGAGGAACGCATCCGCCAGCCCTGCATACACCGACAGCTGGTCGGCTGTCAGGGAAAAGGGCAGGGAACTCATGAGTTTTTGGCTGCAGCCGCCGCCGGGGCGCGTGCCGGGTCCCGGGTGTCCGGGGCTGCGGCCGGTGTCTGGGTGTCCGGGGCGCGTGCCGAGAACCGGACCGGGGCGCAGGCCGGTGTCTGGGTGTCCGGAGCGGGGGCCGGTGTCTGGGCGTCCGGGGCCGCGGGCCCGGACGGGCCTTGAAGTACCGGGCCCGGGCCCGGGCTCGGGTGCGGTGCCGCCGCCCTCCCCGGATCCGGGCGCAGCGCTTTTGTTGCGCTGGAAGTACAGGGCTTTCAGCTCGGCATATGCCAGGCGGCGTCTGCCCCTGGAGGGCTGGTTAACGGTTTCCGGCCGGTGAAGGTATTCCAGGGCGGTGGGAAGGTCAGGAAGTTCCAGGGTTTTCAGTTCGCCGGGAAAATCTCCGGAACCGGCAAAACGGGGCTGGTCTGCAATCAGGCTGCGGCAGCGGTTCAGGGCTGCGTCATGGAGCTTGTTGAGAACCATGGCCGGTATGCCGGGAACGGCGGAATATCTGGGTTGAATCCGGAAAAAATCCGCCTGATTTTTACCCGAAACCAGTTCAAAGGAGGAGCTCTGAATTTCACCGTGGCGGAGGTTGAAGCTGCCGCTGAGAAGCCACTCGCTTCCGGGAACGGCCTGTCGGCCCAGAAACGGACGGCCGAAACAGAGCAGGGCTCCCCGGGCGCTGCCGTCATCCACCCAGATTTTCGGAACCTTTTTTCCCCGGGCATAGAAATAATCCAGATGAAGCACGGTAATCCTGGTGTGCACCATCCCTTTGCCGGATGAGCCGTAGAGGGAGTTCAGGGGTTTTGCCGTTCTGCGGTCGGTGTAGCCTGTGGGAAGACGGAAAATGAGATCCAGCTGGTCGTGAATGTTCCGCTTTTCCAGAGCCTCCAGACGCTTTTTCCCCACCCCCGGAAGTTCTTCCAGGGAGGGGACTGCCGGAGCATTCAGCATCCCGCCGGCTGCTGTGAGAATTTCCAGGGACATGTATTAAAAGGGAATGCGTTGAATCAGTCCGATAATCGGTCCCGCCGCCACTCTGAGAAGAATGCTCACCACAAAACAAAGGGCAAGAAACAGACCCAGGGCGGTCCCCCAGGGAAGAGATCTGCCGGGAAGGAGTTTCGCGAATATCCGGGAGATCAGAGGCTGGAGAAAACTGTCCAAACGGTACCACAGGGTATCCACACTGCTTGCATGGATAAACAGCCCCACCACCCTGATCAGGGCGATGATGGCAAACAGAGTGATAATGGAACTGACTCCGTAAAATACGGTTTGCACCAGTACCGCCAGGGTTACAGACACGGCGATAAGCCCGCTGGCGTATGTCTTAAACAGATTGGAGACGAATATCAAAAAAAAGATTCCCAGAAGGGGGCTGAAATCGATGAAACCCACCCGGAGAAATCCTGCGCCCCGGAACAGATTCAGATAGGGATCGGTTACCCGTCTGAGCAGATCCACTCCCGGCATCTGCAGATCTCCTGCAAACCAGGAAAGGATGATCCGCAGGGAGATTATCAGCAAATAAAAATCTATGAGGTAGCTTGCAAATTCAAACACGCGATAGGGATTCATGGTCCGCTCCTTCTTCAGTTTCCGGATGTGCTTCCGGCAGGGCCTGTCCCGTTCCGGAGGCTTCATGCAGGTCTTCTATGGTGGTTTCAAGATACTCTTTCCAGACCCGCTCAACAAGGGGGTGTGTTTCGAGTGCCGCTGCACCGGGGCTGCTGATTTGAAGGTGACTGGTGGCCCGAATGATCCGTTCGCCGTCCCCTGCGGGAACATGAATGAGCACGGGACAGTTGCCGGGGCTGTCGTTTATCAGTTCCCTCAAGGAAAGCAGGTCATTCTCTTGTTCGGGTACGGTTTTCAATTTTATATGAATGCTTCCGTTATCCTTCCTGTCCATATCAGCGGGAAGACGGATCTCTTTCACCACCATTTGAGGTTTGTCACGGCTGAGATCCACCTCGCCCATCATCCCCAGCACTGCATCGGGCTGCACCATTTCGCTGAACGATGCAAATGTTTCAGGGAAGAGGACGAAATCAATTTCACCCCGATAGTCCTCCAGGGTGCCGAAACTCATCCTGTTTCCACGTTTGGTCATCACCGCCCGGTACTGGGTTATCAGCCCCACCACCGCGTATATCTCCCCCGCCCGGGCACGGGTCAGCTGGGCGAGATCCAGGGTGCTGGACTGCACCCATTCATTTTTGTAACTGTCCATGGGATGGCCGCTGAAATAATACCCGATCAGCTCCCGCTCCCAGCCCAGACGGTCCGCCAGGTCATACTCCATGCTGTCATCAAGCACCAGCTCAGGATACGCTTCGGCGGGGGAATCATCGAACAGACCGGTCTGTCCGAAGCGCTTTCCGTCCTTCTTGCTCACGGCAATTTCCAGAAGCTCTTCTATCTTTTCAAGAATTCCCTTCCTGGAGGGGAACACCCGGTCGAAAACCCCGCACTGAACCATGGTTTCGATTACCCGCCGGTTCACCGTCTTCAAATCCACCCGTTCCAGGAAATTATCCATGGAGGTGAAGGAACCGTTCTCTTCCCGTTCTCTGAGGATTTCATCCACTGCGGAGGATCCCACCCCTTTGATACCCATGAGACCGAATACGATATTTCCGTCCACTACGGTGAAATACTTGTCCGAGTCATTTACATCGGGAGGAAGAATATCAATTCCCATAATCCGGGCCTCGCCCAGGTAATCGGCGAATTTGTCCGGGTGGTCAATCTCATTGGTAAGGTTGGCGGCCATGAACTGGGCGGGGTAATTTGCCTTAAGATATGCGGTCTTATACGCCAGCACAGAGTAGGCTGCGGCATGGCTTTTGTTGAAACCGTAGCCGGCAAAGGGCTTGAGCAGCTCGAAGATGCCGTCGGCTGTCTGCTCGTCAATTCCCTTCTCTTTTGCACCCTCCATGTACTCAACCCGCATCCGGGCCATATCCTTCTCTTTCTTCTTCCCCATTGCCCGGCGGAGAATATCCGCTTTACCCAGGCTGAATCCCCCGATAATCCGTACCGTCTCCATTACCTGTTCCTGGTAGACAATAACTCCGTAGGTTTCTTTCAGCACTGCTTCCAGGTTTTCATGGGGATAGATAATGGCGGTTCGGCCCCACTTGGACTCGATGAACTGGGGAATATTATCCATGGGACCGGGCCGGTAGAGGGCGTTCAGGGCGATAAGGTCCTCTATGCAGTTGGGTTTGGCTTCCTTGAGAATGTTCTGCATCCCTTCGGATTCAAACTGGAACACCGCGGAACTCAGTCCTTCCCCCAGCAGTTTGTAGGTGGCCTCATCATCCTCGGGAATAGTTGCGGTATCCACTTCCACCCCGGTCTGTGCGATCAGTTTTTCGGTGTTCCGGATCAGGGTGAGGGTTTTCAGCCCCAGAAAGTCCATCTTTACCAGCCCGTTGTCCTCCAGCTGATCCATTGTGTACTGGGTGGAGATGGCTCCGGTTTTGGGGTCCCGAAACAGGGGAACGTACTCGGTGAGTTCGTCTTTTCCGATGACGATACCCGCCGCATGGGTGGACGCATGGCGGTTCAGTTTCTGAAGCCGCTTGGAAACATCGATCAGTTCCCGGTAGCCGCCGCCGGAGTCGTAGAGCTCCTGGAGCTTGGGTTCCTCTTCCAGGGCCTTTTCTATGGTGATTTTGGGCCCGTCGGGGATCAGTTTGGCGATCCGGTCCGCTTCATCGTAGGAGAAGTCCAGCACCCGGGCCACATCCCGGATCACCGCCTTGGGTTTGAGGGTTCCGAAGGTGATGATCTGCCCCACTTTCTCGGTGCCGTATTTCCTGGTGACGTAGTCGATCACCTCCTGACGCCGTTCAAAGCAGAAGTCGATATCGAAGTCGGGCATGCTCACACGCTCGGGATTGAGAAACCGCTCGAACAGCAGACCGTACTTCAAGGGGTCTATGTCGGTAATCTCGAGACAGTAGGCGATAATGCTTCCTGCACCCGAACCCCGCCCGGGCCCCACGGGAATGTCATGATCCTTGGCGTAGCGGATGAAGTCCCACACAATGAGAAAATAGCCGGTGAATCCCATGCTGATGATAATATCCAGCTCGTAATCCAGCCGCTTGCGCATCTCATCGGTAATCTCTTCATAGCGGTTTTTCAGCCCCTCATTGGAGAGATGTCTGAGATAATTATCCGGTCCTTCAAATTCCTGGGGAATATCGTAATCCGGCAGGAGGGGACCGGGTAGCTCCATCTGGATGTCGATCATCTCATTGATCTTCATGGTATTTGTCAGAGCCTGGGGATGTTCTCCGAATATCCGCCACATCTCTTCCGGGGATTTCAGGTAAAACTGGTCGGAGCTGAACTTGAAGCGTCCCGGCTCATTGATTTTCCGCTTGTTCCCGATGCACAGCATCACGTCGTGGGCGTGTGCGTCCTCCGGTTCCAGATAATAGCTGTCGTTGGTGGCCACCAGCGGCAGGTTCATGTCCCGGGAAAACTCAATGAGGCTGCGGTTCACCGTCTGCTGATCGGCGATACCGTGGTCTGTGAGCTCCAGATAAAAATGATCCTTCCCGAAAAGGTCTGCGTACCATGCGGCGGCTTCCCGGGCCTCATCCACCCGGTTACGGGAAATGAGCTGGGGAATTTCCCCCCCCAGGCCTCCGGAAAGGGCGATGAGATCTTCATGATGAGCTTCCAGCAGCTCCTTGTCGATCCGGGGTTTATAGTAGAAACCTTCGGTGTAGCCCATGGAGGAGAGCTTGATCAGGTTCCGGTATCCTCTGTCATTTTTGGCCAGAAGAACAATTCGCTGGTAGTGCTTGGAGTTTTCACTTGCGGATTTGCTGTGACGGCTGTCCGAAGCCATGAAGAAATCACAGCCGATAATGGGATTGATCCCGGGTTCATTTCTGCATTCCTGATAAAAGCGGTATGCCCCGAACAGGTTGCCGTCGTCGGTGAGCGCAATTCCGGGCATATTCATATTCCTGGCCCTGGTCACCAGACCGCTCACCGTGGATGTGGCCCGCAGCAGACTGAAATCCGAGTGATTGTGCAGATGAACAAAATCCTTCATGAACCCTCCGGGTACAGGTATATCAGGATTTATTCAAACTGTGAATAAACCAGGCGGAAAGATTCCGCAGCCTGGTGTGCATTAATTCATCGTCCAGATATTCGGGAACATGGTCGCTCCATTTATTGTTGAAACTCTTAATGTAGCTGCGGACATCCCTGTCCTGAAGAGGCAGCCGTTTGCCGGTGAGCAGAGAATCGGCGTTCCTGTTGCGCATCTGGGGCAGTTCGCTGAACACATAGGACACCCGGATCTCCTCAAGCATGCCCCGGTGCACCGATGCCAGCCCGCAGAAGCCGTACTCCATACCGTTTTCCCGGGAATCGTATTTACGGAAAATCTGGTGGCTCCACACATTAATGGGAAGCCGTACCCGGGTGAGTATTTCCGAATTGATATTCACCTGATTTTCACTGTTGCGCAGCTTGGCAATGCTCACCCATCTGCTGCCGTTGGGACCCCGCAGTTCTGCACTCCCGTCGGATAGACTGAAATAATAAAACGCCGACAGATACCTGGGGTTCACCAGAATATTCCCCCCCACAGTTCCAAGGCTGCGGATTCCCGGCTGGGGGATGGCCAGGATGGTGTCCCGGAGACCTTTGGGAACAATGGCATCGTCCAGGCGGATCAGCCGCTCCAGGGTCACCATGCTACCCAGCTCCAGAAGCCGGTCGCTGCGGTAAATTCTCCGAAGCTCTTCTATATTGTGAAGGCTGAGAATATCCTGCTGAATCCGGGCCTTTCCAGCAGCGGCAGTCTGTACATGGGTTCCCCCGGCGAATATCCTGCATCCCGGCCGCCGTTTAATAATGGACAGGGCATCGTTGAGACTCCGGGGGCTGAATACCTTCTGATTAGCGGCGATTCGCATTCATCGCCCTCCGTTTCCGCCGTAAACTGTCGGCGATCTGTACTGCTTTTACAAAACTGCCCTGGGAGGTACAGCCGCACCAGTTTTCTCCCACGTAATGGAGAATGGTTTTCTCATCGGGCTGACTTTCATCTCTCCGGAGGATGGACTCAGTGAGAATGATTTTCGTGGGGGCGCAGTACTTGCACGGATAGAATCCCGCCCGGAGAAATGCGGTTTCAATATGAGTGAACTCCTCCCGTTCAATGAGTCCGCTGAGGGTCTCAACATGACGTCCGGGCAGGTTGAATGCCGGGAGGAGGCAGGAAGGGGTGGGGTGGTCGTCAACAAGGACCGTGCACGCGCCGCAATGACCCCGTTCGCAGCCCCGGCGAATATATTTCTGCTGAAAGTGATCGCTGAGAATATCCAGAAGAGATGTCTGGGGCGGAATATCCAGATATTTTTCTTCATCGTTGAGATAAAATTCAATCGTCATCTTCCGCCTCCTCGCTCTCCCTGATGTAGTTGAAGATCACCTGACTGTCGCTGGGAATGCTGTCGAAGTATCCCCCGGTGGCCTGGGTGAGGGCCGAAAGATAGGCCGAGGGGATCAGAGCAAACGGCAGATCCCGAAAACCGTTCTGCTTGGTTCGGTCGCTTCTGGCACCCTTTCCGGGAATAAAATCTATGGTAATCTCAGGAATTTTCCGGTGTTCCAGTCCCCTGGTAAACTCGGCGCTGGGAAGCTGGAGCACCCCGTTTTTGAATTCTCTGGGATACCCCCGTATCCAGTTGAGACACTGCATGATTCCCCCCTCCAGAGCCGAGCGGGCCTGACTCACATTGAACAGGGATGGGGCATCCACCACCATCCAGATCCGCTGAATTTCGGGAATAAAGCTTACCGGATCAAGCTCAACTTCCACCGCAGCCGCACCGTAGGAACGGTACAGGAACGGATCTCCTTCCAGTTTTTCCTGATCCCATCCGGGAAGACGGGGGAAGCGGAGGGACGTTTCGATGCTGATGGGCAGGGGACTGTGGAAGCGCTGCTTCTGGATCTTTTTACAGGCCTGACGGAAGGTATCGGTGACCACGGTGAGTGAACGGGACAGGCATACCGGACCTGAATCGGGAATTTCCCGTGAATCGCTGGTGTGAAGCATCACCTTTTCACTCTCCACCCCCAGTTCCTCTTTGATGATATTTCTGATGTACACTTTGGCGGCGGAGGTTCCCGGTGCGGTATTCACATAGCCCTGGACGCTTCCGTCGGTTTCCAGGCTCACCCGTACCCTGGGCCTGATCTGCTGTTCCATTGTGCGGCTGAATCCGCTGGGCTGGAATCCGTAGGACATCCCCATCCCCCGGTATTTCTTGCCGCTGGTTTTCCGGGCAATGCTGTCCCGGGATGACCGCCTCTTGCGCAGCAGCTCGAAAGATGAGTGTTTCCGGGTGAAATCCGACACCGCGGCCAGCCGTTCCAGAATGCCCTGGCTGTCCAGGTCCTCTTTCAGCGTCCACTGGGGCGGGGCGGTATCGCCGCCTTTCAGCAGACGTTCCCTCCGCCATTCCAGGGGATCCCTGCCTTCAAGCTCCGCAATTCTGTTGGCCTGAATCTCGGCGGGAATCTGTATGAGAGTTGCGTGAAAGCCGTGAAAAATACTCATGGGAGGCAGATTGCTCCGGTACAGATGAATGCGGACCCTCCAGCTTGGCGCCTTATACAGCCCCGGAGCGGCGGCCAGAATCTGGTTGATCATTTCCGTTGAAAACAGAGCAAAAGCCCCGGTGTTCACATCGACAATCACGTCATTCACCAGGATTTCCCTCTCCGGGGAAAATCCCACGTGCTGCTTCACATGAATGGGAGGCTGCCGGGTTCCGAATAACTGACGTTCCTCTTCGGAAAGTATCAGTTTGATATTTTTCCCGGTGAGCTCCGCAGCAACCCCGGTGTAGAGGGCGATGAGGCTTCCGTCCACCAGTAGATGATCATGGAACACTCCGGGATTGGTGGGGACAATTTCAATCCGGGGCTTCTTCCGTTTCAAAATCGAGGAAAGGCTGTCCGCAATGAGATGAGGCCAGATGGTCGGACCGATGAGGCGCAGCAGGTCGTCCTGCCCCCATTCGGCGAAACAGCCCATCACCTCCCTGCTGGTATCGCTCTGGGTGCCGATGTGGTAACTGCTCTCCACGCTTTCCACGCTCTGCTCCCACATGAGGCCTGGACTCCCGATGCTTTTTTCTGTCTGGCGGTAAATCTGCTGGGGATCGCTGAGGGTTTCCGGCAGCGGATCATACTCCTCGTACTGGATCTGGATGAGGCGCTCGCAGGAGTTCAGCAGATCCTCACTTTCCGCCACCAGCAGGGCAATCGGCTGGCCGAAGTAGTGCACCTGATTGCCCGAGAGAACCGGCAGCTCTTCACCGAAAAGACGAAAGCTGGTCTCTCCGGGAATATCCTTCTGCTGGATCAGATACGCCCCCAGGGAAATAAACTCCGGATCCACCAGTATTGAAACAATGCTGCCCCTGAGAATGGTCGAACGGATAATTCTGCAATACCAGCCGTCCTTCAAAGGATAATCCTGAAGGAACATGCTGTTGCCCGAGAGAATATCCCGGACGCTGCGCTTATTCTTCATATGCCTCTGTAAAAAGTATCTCCGATTTTCAGAGCTTCTTCAATTATTCTCTCTGTTTCTTCCCCGCTGAGGGAGGGAAAAATGGGCAGACTGATGCTTGACTGGTACGATTCCAGGGCGTTGGGGAAGTCCCCGGGCTTCAGTCCCAGGGATTTCCCGTAGTAGCTCATCAGGTGGAGGGGAATAAAAT
The DNA here is from genome assembly GCF_000507245.1 of Salinispira pacifica. Lineage (GTDB taxonomy): Bacteria > Spirochaetota > Spirochaetia > DSM-27196 > Salinispiraceae > Salinispira > Salinispira pacifica. The sequence continues at coordinate 1,129,913 of NC_023035.1, forward strand.
GGACGCTGCTCCCGATTCCCTTCTCGGCCAGTCTGGCAATAAACTCATCCCTGCCGATGCTCAGTTTGTCCAGCCGCAGCCGGAGGCTGTAGATATGCCATGAGTGGGTGAACTCTCCGCCGCCGGCTTGGCCGGTTTCCATCAGGCTGTCATCACCCAGCTCAAGGAGGTCTTCCGCTCCGGGGGGCAGGCTGCACCAGTCCCGGCCTGCAAAGGCCCGGGCGTAGCGTGCTGCAATCCGCCGGCGCTTCAGCAGGAACTCATCCGCCCGCTTCAGCTGCACCCGCCCGATGGCCGCCAGAATATCCGGCAGATTGTACTTGAACCCCGGGAGCACCACATCGTACTCCCAGCCCCTTCCGGGTGTGGTGTAGCGGGACCACACCTCCCGGCTGATCCCGTGGAGACGCAGGCGCTTTACCCGTTCAAGCAGCGCTTCATCCCTGCTGATCAGCATCCCCCCCTCGCCGGTGGTTATGGTCTTGTTTGCGTAGAAGGAGTACACGCCGAAGCGGCCTCTGCTGCCCTGTATCCCGCCCGGTATCCCGGGCTGTATGCCGGGCCGGGGTCCACCCTGCATCGCCGGTTGTGTTTCGTTCCTTCTGCTGCCGCCGGGCTGCCGGGCCGGGAAGCTGTGGGCCGCATCCTCCACCAGTTCGATTCCTGCATTCCTGCAGATATCCTCTATATCGTCACCCCGGTGTTCATAGCCCGCAAAGTGCACGCTCATCAGCCCCCGGACCTTCCGGGAGCGCCACCGGGATGCCAGCAGGGCCTCGGCCCGGTCGGGATCCAGATGATACCCTCCCGGAGCACAGTCCACAAAGCGGGGTTTCAGCCGGTTGTACAGCACAGCATTGGCGCTGGCGGCAAAGGTGTAGGGGGACAGAAGAATTTCACTGCCTTCGGGAAGTTCCAGGGCCGCCAGTCCCAGATGCAGCCCGGCGGTTGCCGAAGAAAGTGCCACAGAAGAAAGCGCTGCCGAAGAAACTGCCACGGAAGAAGATGCCACAGAAGAAACCGGGGCCGGCCTGGACTCAGCCCTTTCAGGATCAGACCCCGCCGATTCAACATCCGCACCTGCCGGTGTCATCCCCGCCCCCGCCGATTCAACATCCGAGATGAACCGGGTGAACTCCTTTTCAAACTCCAGGGCCTGGGTGCCGGTGGTAAGCCAGCCGCTTCTCAGTACCTTGAGTACCGCCTCCTCTTCCTCTTTTCCCAGCAACGGTCTGGAGTAGGGGATCTGAGCTTCAGAATTCCGGTTCATCGGGGTACTCCTTCAGACTGGGCAGATATTTTCGCATGATGCTTCGCAAAAGGCGGCGGTTGCGGTATTGTTCGGGAAATTCCCTGCTGCGGTAGCACAGGGGCTGCAGTTCGGTCATGAGGGCCTCGACATCCACCCGGTTCTCCCTGGCGCTGACCCGCTGAATGCCGGGGAATTCCGTCAGCTCGCTGGTTTCCCCGTCGTCATGGAGACGCTCCTCCAGTTTTTCCCCGGGACGGGCGCCGATGAACTCGAAGGTGATATCCTTGTCCGGTTCAAAGCCGTAAAAACGGATCATCTGTTCTGCAAGATCCCGGATCATCACAGGTTCTCCCATCTCCAGGGTGTACAGGGTGCCGCCGGTGCCCACACCTCCGGCTTTCAGAACCAGACTGGCGGCTTCGGGAATGGTCATGAAAAAGCGGCGCATCTCCGGATGGGTGATGGTTACCGGCCCTCCGGTGAGAATCTGTTTCTTGAAAAGGGGTACAATGCTTCCCCGGGAACCCAGTACATTTCCGAACCGGACCACCATAATGTCGTTGTTCCGGCTTTCCTCCCCCCTGCTGAGCACCAGTTCCTCCGCCAGCCGCTTGCTGGCTCCGTAGATGCTGGTGGGCTCAACAACTTTGTCGGTGGAGATCAGTACCAGCCGGGCCCCGGACTGGCTCTTCAATGCATTCAGAAGATGTGCCGTGCCGAACAGATTATTCTTCACCGCCATCACCGGATTATGCTCCATCATGGGAACATGCTTGTAGGCGGCGGCGTGAAACACCACATCGGGCTTGAGCCGGGGAATAATAAAGTCCATATAGTCGGGGTCCTGCAGTTCGCCGATCACCGGCACGATGGTGGCTTTTTCCCCCACACCCTCCTGCTGAAGGAGGCGCAGTTCCCTGTCTATTTCATAAATGCTGTTCTCCCCGTGCCCGAAGAGGTAGAGCCGGCTGGCCCCTCCGTGGAGAAGCTGCCGTGACAGTTCGCTGCCGATGCTTCCCCCGGCGCCGGTTATCAGCACCCGCTTTCCTCTGAGGTAGCTGATACTTTCTTTCAGGCCGATCTGCACCGGCTTGCGCAGAAGAAGGTCCTGGGGATCAATCTCCCGGGTTTGAACCAGGTGTGCCGTTCCCTCGATGATCTGCTCCATGTCCGGAAGAATCTTGATGGTGCTGAACTGCTGACGTTTCAGCTGGAGAAATATCTCCCGAATTCTGTCCCTGCTCACCGAAGGCATGGCAATGATCGCCATATCGTCACCTCTGGGTTCAAGCATGGGGATAATATCATTTACCGGACCAAACACGGGGATGGCATCGATATGGCTTCCGATTATCTCATTATTATCATCCAGATATGAGGCGACGTTTCCGAAAATCCCTTTCCGCTCAATCTCCCGTGCCAGGGTCTGACCGGCAAACCCTGCGCCGATGATGTATATCCGCCCCTTCGGATTTTCATGATGTGAACTGCTCACCTCGCTGCTCCCTTGTTTCCTGTATCGGATGCTTTCCGCATCGGACATATCAGCCTCTCACCGCTCATTCATAGCGATTGTCCTGAACGGGCTTTATTCCTGAACATCGGCAGAATTCTGCTTTTTCATGTCATGAAATGAGAAATCCACTTCAAAGGTCCGGTCATACATATCCAGCCGCACCCGGGCCCGTCCTTTTCTCCGGTCCACCTTCACAATGGAACCTTCAAGTCCCTCCAGGGGTCCCTGAATCACCTGTATCCGGTTGTTTGTATCAAACTGAACGGCGGAGGAACCGAGAACTTCCCCGTTCCGCAGCAGTCTGGAAAGAAGTTCCCGTTCCCCTCTGTTCAGGGGGAGGGGGTGGAGGCTGTCCGGCAGAATACGCAGTGCAGAATCGATGGTTCTGATGCTCTCCAGATAATTCTTTTCCAGATGTTCGGTTTCCAGGAAGATATATCCCGGAAAAAGGATATACTCTTTTGTGAAGTGCCGGCCCTGTTTGCGGATTTTCATGTGCCGGCGGGGAATGTGTACATGTTCTGCCAGCTCGGGATGTGCCAGTACAAGCCTCTTCCGCAGCTGATCTTCATTGCCGGAGAGACACTGGAGAACGTAAATTTCCATCGTTTTTTGAACCTATCACTAAAAATCCCTTTCAGCAACTGGAGATGTCAACTCCCGCTACAGTCCCCGCCTCTTCTGCCGACATTGAGAGAGGAGGATTCTCATGAAAATTCAAAAATTCCCTCTTGGTCTCGTAATATTGCTTTTGCTCATTCCCGGTTTCGGGCTTCATGCGGGAACCGTGATGATCAGTTATGACCTGGTTCTAAACGTGCACAGTGAACTCATTTCATCCCGCTATATCAGGGAAACCAGTGTGGATGTTGAATCGGGGATTATGGACGATCTGTTCGATAAGGGACATATTGTATTTAACGCCCCGGGGGAAATTTATGAGGACGGTTCACAGCTTCCCGGCGAGGCTGAAACCCAAAGCCTTCTGGCCAGGCGCAGCAGAATAGCCCGGGAAGGGGGAGCGGATACGCTTATTTACCTGCGTCTGTTTTTTGACGGACAGAATGAAAGCAGTATCCAGCTCACATCCCTTGAATACGAAATTATCCGTGTGCGGGATGCCCTTGCCACGCTTGCAGATTCCAGCATTGAATATGAGGTTGAACCGCCTCTGCAGATAAACGGATACGAGGCTTCAAGAATATTTCTTAACCGCATCGCTTCGGCGAGCTTATTTTAAGCTGAGGGGAAATTGCATGAAACGATACATAAGATACATCAGTTTGATATTAATTTTGATACTTTCGGGACTGCCGCTGGCCGCCCAGGAGATCTATGAAGGTCTTTCCGCCCGGAGCAGGCCCGGCGAATTTCCCGAAGAGGGCTACTACGCCGCCAGCAGCAGTTTCTCCAGAAACTCACTGGTGGAGGTGCGCAACCCCGCCAACGGCGAAAGCATACGGGTGATCATCGTTGACGATCTCAACGAGCCGGGCATCTTCCTGCTGCTGTCCCAGGAGGCGTCCCAGGCCCTGGGTGTTGAACGCACCAACCCCATCAACCTCATCGCCAGCCCCATCAGCGTACCCGGCCTGGCCTCGGTGGACTCGGGCAGTGACCTTCCCTTCAGCCCAGACCCGGACCAGAACCCCGGTGCGGAGATCTCCGACCCCAACCGTTTTGTGTTTGACCCGGGTGCGGATATTCCCGAAGTGGATAATCCTCTTCTCCGCCCCGACGGGGATGATTCCTCCGCCTCCCCTGACTCTCAACAAGATCAGGACGGTACCCCCGGGGAGCCGCCGGTTCGGCGCAGCGATCAGGCGGCGGAAATACCCTCCGACGACGCACTGGTAATTCTTGAGGAACTCAGCGAACCCGAATATGAGGAGTTTTTTCTTTCACGCAGCGGACTTGAAGCCACTGAAGAATCCCCCGAGCCAACGCCCGAACGAACGACAGAAGAAACCACAGAGCGAACGCCCGACCAAACCACAGAACCGGCACCGCAACAGACACCGGCACAGACACCGGACCAGCCGCGGATAGCCGAAACTCCAGACCGGTCCTCACGGGACGCGGAAGAATCTCCCGCCCCCCGGGGAACCCGCCGGGGACTCAGCGAAGGGGTAGGGGAAATCCGTGAGGATTCAATCCGCGGCGATCTGCCGTACACGGGAAACCTGGCATACAGGGAAATGGAGCCCGAGGCAGGAGAACCCACCCGTCCCCGGGGCATCTTGGAGGCGATAACCCGTATCCAGGACGGCAGCAATGCCGTCAGCCCCGATTTCACAATTACCAAGCCCGATTATGTGTTCTGGCCTCCGGAATATGATCCTGAACAAATAAACGCCCCCCAGCCGGAGCCTGAAAGCGGTATTGCCCAGCTCCCCGAGGATGCAGCTCCCGCTGAAGATCCGATTCAGGAGGCGCAGCCGCCGGAGGATCCTCAGGTACAGTTCACAGACCAACCGGAAGAACCTATTGAAGACACAGTCCCGGATCCTCTGCCCGAATCCCGGACCGCAGAAAGCCAGGAGAGCCCCGAGGCTGATGACAACGGCTATGCCCGGGAACTTCTTGCAGACCCCGGACAGGAATGGATCCGGCGGATACGTGAACGTTATCCCGACCGGAACCTCTTTCTCCCTCCTGCAGGAGGGGAAGCATCCGGGACCGTTCCCCGCATCACCAGCGATGATGAAGAGCTGGAAGATTTACCCCTGGCGGAAGCCGAAATGGATTTGAGCCGCCTTGCATCTGATGAGACGGTGGAGGATGATCTCCAGGAACTTCCTGGAACCGATTTTGAAGACGATCTTCCGGCCATGGACTTTCTCCGCTACGATGCCAGCGGGGATCCGGAGGTTCCGGCGGCCGATGCGCTTCCATCTCCCGATGCCGGGGGCGACGAAACCGCCGAGGATTCCAACATCCGTCTTGCTTCACCGTCTCCCCGGCCCCTGGATGAGCATACAGTACCCCTGGCTCAGTACAGCGACCCCAGACCCGGTATTCCTTTCTCCCGGATCAGTGCCGCACCCCGGAATCTGGACAATATCGTGGGAGAAAGCGAACCTGCAGTTGCCGGAGAACAACGTCCTGCGGATCCTCTTCCCCGTCCTGTTGCCGAGTCCGGGGAAAACCCGCAAATCGGTCACGAGCCGCTGGAGAAACAGTACGGTATAGAAGCGGGCATACTCCGACTCTCCGCCGAAGAACCACGCCTTGCCGATTCAGAGCCACCCGAACCCGGTGAAACACGGGTTGCCGCAGAAGCTCCGGCGAAAGAAGACGAGCCCGCTGAAGAAACCGTGGAAACTCCCCTGGATGGGGAACGGCCCGAAGATGTGATAATTACCATGGAAGAAGCGGAATTTCGAAGTCCTGAGTTAAAGGAAACGGAAGCCGAAGATGATTCGGTTGCCCTCAGCGAACCAGGTGCCCGGGAAGAACCTGTGGACGAAGAGCCTGCAGAAAGAGCTTCTGAAGAATCCGGAGAAGAGGCTCCTGATCTGCTTGTGTATCTTGAAGAGAGTGAACCCAGATCTCCCGCCCCCCGGCCCGGAGAAGGCACCGATGAACCCGAAGAGCTGAAACGGCCGGCCGCTCCCTCGTCAACCGCTTCTGCGGGAGATGATCTGCCGGACCGAAATTGGGCGGAAGCCAACCTCCCGCTGGTGAACACGCTTCAATCAGGGGGATACTATCTCCAGGTGGGAGCGTTCGCCAACCCCAGAAGCGCCAAGCGGATGGTGGAAGAAGTGGCGCCGGGATATCCCCTGGCAGTGCTGCCGGTGGACAAAGCCGCAGACAGCGCCGGAGCATCCAGTATTTACCGCGTATTTGTGGGACCGTTGAACAATGACGAAAAAGGAACCGTTCTCTACTGGTTCCGTGCCCGAGGGTACAACGATGCTTTCATCAGGGAAGGGATCTAATCCCTTCCCTTCCGGGCAACATAAAACCCGTAGCTCACAAAATCGCTGTAGGTTTTATAGAGCCGGATATCCTCTTTTTCGGCTTCGACCACACTTCCGGCTTCTTCCGAGTAATGGTGAAAGATCGCGCTCGCTTCACTGGAAATCACAATAATGATCATACATGCCAGTATGAGGATATGTACCCGGATATTTACCTCCCATTGAGGCGGCGCCCCAGGGCGCTCCTGCTGCAAGACTCGCCTGATAAAATATGATAATCAAGGACAGTCCGGAAAAAATATATGCTGATACTTCTTGTGACAGGCTTATTTCTCCTTGAAATTGGGTTCATGTTGTATACGAGCAACAGATGCAGGATCTACACAATGGCAGATGTGTAATTATGTTACACATGACGTACTGTTACGTTTTTACCCGGATACATTACCCAAATTACACTCAATAATTCGAGAATATACCCCTTTTTTTCAGCTATATAATCAATTTATTCAAAAATTCAGAGACTTTTTATTACCCGGTGCAGTTGGCACGAAAGCTGCATGTGCTTGGCTATGAAAACGAGAACAATATTTTTAGGATTTCTCAGCATCATGTTCCTCTTTTCCGGGCTTTTTTCAGCCGCTTCCCAGGAGTCAGAGGGAAGCGGCTGGAATTCTTATTCCCGACTGCGGGAAGCATGGATGAATGCTGACCTGGATATCAGGCTCAGTGAATTGAAGTTGCAAAATCAGGAACGGGACTTTGCTTTGGCAAACACAGGCTTGGACAACAGCGTAGAGCTCGGGCTGGGCGGAACTCAGCAGAAAGGGATTTCTCTGGAGAGGGAAAATGACGGAGATTCGCTGAATTTTGGAGCCAATCCGTATGCAAATTTGCTTCTGGGTGATGAGCATCAAAGCAGCGCCTCACTGTCTGCACAGCTGAACCGTAGCGGATCGGGAAGTATCTCCATCAGCCCCAGGATTTCATTATCCCATAGTTTCAGCGACATTTTCGGCGCGGATACAGCAGATCCCGAGGATGTACAGCAGTTGCTGAACCTGTACCTCTCCAGGTTGAATGTGATGAGAAGTCGTTTGGACAGCGAAATCAGCCTGCTGACTTCAATCAACAATATGTGGAGTCGCAAGCTCGATATTGATGCTGCGGAATATCAGCTTGTGAATTTACTGGAAGACCGTGCTGATGCTGTGAACCTTTTGGGCTATGCAGAAGACAGTAGCTATATTGCCGATCTTGATTATCAGATTGGGGAGAGCAGACGCAGGTTTGAGTATCTTCAGCTTCTGCTTGAGCAGGATATGAATAGCCTACACCGGAACAGCGGCATCATGCTGGAAACAGCCGTCCTTGAGAGGATTGTCTCTGAAGAGTTTATCCAAGAAGCGCTGCCGTATGAAGCTGATGTGCCGGAACCGCAGCAGTTCACCGACTATCAGACTGCAATGTTTGAACTGAAACTGGCGGAACGTGAACTTCAGGACTTCCTGGAAGCGGATGAAACAAAGCTTGGGCTGGGTATTGAGGCGGAAACAGAGTTCAGCGACGGGCAGACGCTTTCGAGTCAGGTTGCCGCCGGTATCAGTCTGGATGTGGGCACAGGACTGTCTGTTTCCTTGGATGTCGGATACTTTAACAGCAATAATCCGAATCCACAGAATACTCCATATGCCGGTGTGAATCTTTCTTGGTCTTCCAACAGTCGGCAAAGCAGTGAAACGCTTCAATATGAACAACTGCAACTTCAACTGGAACAGGCAGAATACAGTTTGCAAAGCGTTGAGGAACGTTTGCGCATCCAAAGCCTGTCCTTTGAAAACCAACTATTGGATTTGCGCCTCCAGCTATCGAATATTGATGATCATTTGGACTCACTTGCTGTGAAACGGGATGAAACTCTCAGTTCTCTATCCGACGGGGTTGCTTCACAGAATGAAATCCGTGATATCGACCGCAGTATCATGGAGATCAGAGGCAACAGGAAAAGCATTCAAATTGAATTGCTTATCCTTCAAAAAGAGATGCAATCTGCCACTGTTAATCTCATTGATCAAAACACAACACAGGAACAATAAATATGGAAATGCAACAGGAGAAATATATGAAAAGGAACGCTTCGAAGACATGGAAAATCATTATCATCCTGACGGTGGTTGCGGGACTTGCCACTGCCGGCAGCATAGCAGCGGTGAGTATGTATCGTCAGTCATCTGCAACTTCAGGACTCTCGGATGCCAGGCGATATTCAGTAAACCAGGTATCATACTCCCAGACCATTGAAGCCAGTGGTAATATAGAAGCCTATCAGGCTGAAAGTTATGCAGCCCCTATGGCCGGAGAGGTTGAAAATATCTATGTTGCAGAAGGTGATCAGGTGGCTCAGGGCCAAATGCTTGCAGATCTGAACGACCTGTCACTCCGGTATGAACTTGCGTCCATAGAGTATGATATTTCACAGGCACAGTCGAATGCCCGACCAAGAGAGCTGGAGCTGCTAGAAATGAAGAAGGAGATGGCTGAATCGGAAATTTCAGATACCAAAGTGAGCGCTAAGTTCGCAGGGCTGGTATCTGATGTATTCGTAAACGAAGGGGATAATGTGGCTCAGGGTGCGGAGCTGCTCCGTGTAATAGATCTCAGTATGATGAAGGCAATGGTGCCAATTGATGAGATCGACGTCCCCCTGCTGGAGGAAGGTCAGCGGGTCGAGTTCATTTTTGATGCGTATCCTGATCTTCGATACAACGGATATGTTGCACATGTGCCCAGGGAAGCCTCGGTCACCAGCAACGGTATCGCCGTACTGGAAGTGGAGTTGATTCTTTCGGATCCCGATTCTGCAATAATTCCGGCTTTTACGTTTACAGCTGAAATATACGTGAGTGACAGCGAAGATATTCTTGTGGTTGATAAAAGCGCAGTATTCATTCGGGACAATGACGGCAGTCGTGGAATGGCCATGCGAGTTGACGAGCAGACGGAAGATCCCCAGCCGGTACGAGTCGAAGTTGAATCCTATGATGCCGACAGGTATCGGGTACTAAATGGGTTGGAAGCAGGTGATGAACTCATTTCTCCGCAATCTCTTATGGACGCCCGTGGAGATATAGGCGGAGGTTTTTCGCTTCCGGGAATGGGCCGGAACATGAATGGAGGCGAACGACCTGTACCACCTCAGGGAAGCGGAACTGCCCCTGCCGGAAGGAGAAATTGATGTATCCGGTTATCAAAACAGAAAAATTAAAGCGTTACTATAATATGGGTGATACCACCGTCAAGGCCCTGGACGGAGTGGATATTGAGATTCATTCCGGAGAAATGGTTTCGGTCATGGGGCCGTCAGGGTCGGGAAAATCCACTCTTATGCATCTGGTGGGCTGCCTGGACAGTCCCAGCCACGGCAGCATTTTAATTGACGGGGAAGATATCAGTGCATTCAATGAAGCACAATTGGCTGCAATCAGGAACCGGAAAATCGGTTTTGTTTTTCAGCAGTTCAATCTGCTTTCTAAAACTACTATCCTGGATAATGTGGCCACGCCCCTGATGTATGCACGGGTAAACGCTGCTGAACGTCACCGAAGAGCTGAGAATGCTCTGGTGAGGGTGGGACTGGGTGATCGAATTTATCATCGGCCGAATGAGCTCTCCGGAGGTCAGAGACAGCGGGCTGCCATCGCCAGAGCACTGGTAACCGAACCGAGCCTGATCCTGGCGGACGAACCCACCGGTGCACTGGATAGCAAAACCGGCGAACAGATTATTGAATTGTTTCATGAGTTGCACAAAGAAGGGAACAGTTTCCTGGTAGTTACCCATGACCCCGAGGTGAGCGCTGAGTGCCAGCGGACCATCCGTCTACGGGATGGCGTGATAGAGGAGGCCGGATAATGTTTCTGGAGAATGTTCGCCTTGCAATGCAAAGCTTTATAAGTAATAAGATGCGTACGTTGCTCTCGGTACTGGGTATTGTTATCGGTGTCGCGTCGGTGATCGCGGTTACTTCATTGGGAAACAGTGCCACTCAAAGCATCCAGAGACAGATTGCGTCAACGGGATTGGAAAGTCTCACGGTGATGCCCAGGGGGTTTTCAAGGGAATTTGAATCAAACTTCACTGTGGAACTCGCAGATTCAATGTTGGCCAATGTGGATGGAGTTGAATATGCCGTACCCATCAATAACAGTAACGTGTACATCCGTTCAGGTTCCAACAGCTGGAACGGAAGCGCAAATGCGGTGTTTCCTGAGTACGCCGAAGTATTTGACTATGATACTGCTGAAGGCAGCTTCATCAGCACCGATATGAACCAAAGCGCCGACATGACTCTGATTCTTGGAAGTGAGGTTGCAGATGAGCTGTTTCCCGATGGAGATGCCATTGGCCGTTATGTCCGGGTCTTTTTAGGCAGAGGCAGCAGAAGTTTTAAGGTGGTAGGGATCATGGAGACCAGAACCGCAAGTTTCGGTCAGTCCTTCGACTCTGTGGTTTATATGCCCTACAACACCTACGCTCAGCGCTTCAGCGGCAGTGATATAGTGGGTGCGTTTGCCCTGGGCACTGCCGAGGGAGCAGATGTGCTGGCAATCGCGGATGAATTGGAGGCGTTTTTGACCTCTCGGCTGGGTGAAGACAGCTTCCGGGTTATGAGCCCAGCCACCATAGCCGAAGCGGCCAGTTCTGTTACCGAGACCCTCCAACTGGTGCTGGCCGGCATTGCCGCTATTTCACTTCTGGTGGGGGGGATCGGCATCATGAACATTATGCTTGTGGCTGTAGCGGAACGCACAAGAGAAATCGGGGTGCGCAAAGCTCTGGGGGCGAGTCCTGCGTTTATCCGCAGCCAGTTTCTAATGGAGTCCGCCAGCCTCACAATGATTGGAGGAATCATCGGTATGCTGCTGGGCTTAGGTATCTCGGTTTTTGCAGTCAATGCATTCGGCTGGGAGTTCATTCCTAGCCTGTCTGCAATTGTCCTGGCAGTGGCATTTTCTGCGGCCATAGGTATCTTCTTCGGATACTACCCGGCCCATAGAGCCAGTACCCTGGATCCGATAATTGCCTTAAACTATGAATAATATGAAGACAAGAAATCGCCAGGGCGTCAGTATTAGACAATTGAACATCCCCTTGATAGGAGGGTACCTCCTGATCAGCCTGCTTCTATTCATGATGTTTTTCGGGACAGTCCGCCGGAATGCAATTCTGGACCGACTGCTGTTTGAGCAGGAATTCGCCAGAGTTTTATCCATGTCCAGAATCATGCCGATGCTGGAGGGGCAGGCAAGTCTTGAGGAAATTAATGAGATGTCACCTTTGGAAATCTACGGTGCTGCCTTGTACGACCATGAAGGTGAAGTGCTGTTCGGCATGGGGGATATTCCTCCAAGTCTTATGCCACTGGAGGAAACTGACACTAAATACCAACGACAAAACTCGGGTTCCACAATCATATATATGCGTACATTCACAGACGCTCCCAGGCCGCCTCAGTATCTGGATCCATTCCCGTCCCTCCGCAGCCGGCCTTCTGATACCGGTGAACAGAATGGAAACGGCGGAGCTTCAGAAGACAGTGACAGAAGTACACCTCCGGGATTTAACCGTGAAGGGAGGCGGCAGATTTTGCCTGCCACGGTGTATCTCAGTGCATCAATGCCACGTTCAGCTCCCGGAGCGTCGAGAATATGGATGCTGTACGCAATATTGGAAATCATACTGGCCGTTCTTTTAGCCGCCCTGGGCCGAATGTATATTAAAAACAGGGAATATCGGGAGCAAATAGAGGAACAGAGGCACTTGGTTCATCTTGGAGAAGCAGCCAGGACCCTAACTCATGAAATTAAAAATCCCTTAAGTGCCATCGGTTTGCGTATGAGCATCCTTAAAAAGACCACGGGAGAGAATACCAGAGAGGATCTGAATATAATCCAGGAAGAAGTGGACAGGCTGAATGACCTGAGCAGCAGAATCCGGGAGTTTTTAAAGAACCCTGCCGGTAATCCCGGCACTATACATCTTCAGGATTATCTTCCCGAGCTGATCAAACGGATGCCCGAACATACATCATTTGAAGACAACCTGCCGGAAGATACAGCCTGCATTGTCTCCATAGATGAGAGCCGTCTGCGGTCCATCCTGGAAAATCTCATCCTTAATGCACATGAAGCCAATAGATCCGGCGACAATGAAGATATGCCTGTAAAAATACTTCTTGAGCAAGGAAAGCGGAATTATGTACTGAGAGTTCAGGACCGGGGGAACGGAATAGACAGGGAGAACAGAGAACGGATTTTTGACCCTTTCTTTACAACCAAAACCAGGGGGTCGGGTATTGGGCTTTCCATCGCCAGACAGTTTGCCCAGGCTGCCGGTGGAAGTCTTGAGTATCATCCCAGAGATGGAGGCGGGAGTGAATTTATCCTTACTCTTCCATCTTCATCGCGTGAAGCGGGTTCCCTAAGGAAGCACAAAGGGAGAAATGTAGTGGAGCAGGAATGACAGTTCTAATAATCGATGATGAAAAAAACATACGGGAATCTCTTTCGAAACTGCTTGAAATGGACGGTTTCTCAGCTGAGGCCGCCGACCACCCGGTTCTTGCCCAGGAGATGCTTGAAGCAAAAACATATGCATGCATCCTGCTCGACCTGCGCATGCCGGATATTGATGGGCTGGAAATGCTTGACTGGATAAAACAGCGGGGGATCCAGACTCCGGTTATGATGATGTCAGCGCATGGGGACATACAGGATGCCGTGAGTGCTCTGCACAAAGGCGCAATGGATTACCTGGTAAAGCCCTTCGACATAGATGAACTTCTGATACGAATGAAACGCATAATAGAAGCTCATCAGACGAGTCTGCGTTTACGGGCAGGAATAATTGCCGCAGAATCATCCGGTACCCCAACTCTCCAGCTGCGAAATCCTGGTATGCTCGAACTCCAGCGCATCATCAACAAGGCTGCACCCACAGAGAGCACTGTGCTGATTACCGGCGAAAGCGGTACGGGAAAAGAAATTACCGCCCGGAAACTACATGATCTAAGTACGCGCAAAAAGGGCTGCTTCATACCTGTAAACATTGCAGGAATTTCTGAACAATTACTGGAAAGTGAACTCTTCGGTTACGAGAAGGGGGCATTTACAGGTGCAGAAAAGCAGACTCCGGGTATTTTTGAGGCTGCTGAAGGAGGGACAGTATTTCTGGACGAAATTGGAGAAATGAGTATCAATCTCCAGGCGAAACTGTTGAGAGTGTTACAGGAAAGAAAAATTCGCCGTGTGGGAGGGGTACATGAAGTTGCTGTTGATGTACGCATCCTGGCCGCAACAAATCGAGATCTTGAGACCATGGTATCAAGAGAACAGTTTCGTGAAGATCTGTTTTACCGCTTGAATGTGTTGCGCATTTCCATTCCTCCGTTGCGTGAAAGAAGGGAAGAAATACCTGAACTGATTGGAAATATCATTGCTAAAATATGCCGCAAGCTAGGGCGGCCGCATCCAGATCTCAGTGATGAAGCATTAGCCGCGTTGAAAGCGTATGATTATCCGGGGAATATCAGGGAACTTGAAAACCTGCTGGAACGGGCATTAATACTCTGTGAAGGAAATTCAATCGGACTTGCCGACTTCCCGGGCATTGCCTCGGCATCCAGAAAACACAGTTCCACAAAGCAATACAGGAATGGTCACCCGCCTGGAGATGGCGAGATGAATAGTATATTCGATGGGAGTATGAAAGACATTGAGCGAAGAGCACTATCCGCAGTGTTGGCAAAACATATGGGAAACCGCAGCCGGAGCGCAGAACAGCTTGGTATCAGCAGAAAAACACTCATTTCAAAAATCAAAGAATACGGTCTGGATTGAGATGGTTCTGACGCAATATTTAGGGCCTCCTGAAAAAACCCTATGCTGCCATATTACCATACCCCAATACCACGGGGTAATGAGACTTCGGAATTTTTCGGCTGCGTAACATAGCTATGATCAAGACGTAAAAAAGATCCTTCCGAATCTTTTCCAGGTTCATCACCAGCATGATCATGGCCACCTGCGATTCACTGGTCTCAGCAAGCTTTGTCATTAATCGACCCATTGAGTACCGTCGTTTGGCTCTGCCGAATGTCCCTTCTACGGCGATTCTATCCAGCTCATCCTGACGGGCCAGCTTCTTTCGTTCTCGATTTTCTCCACGATCTTTCGGTGGACGACCAAGCGGCGGACCGGATAATCTGATTCCCCGTTTCTTGCACCAATTTCGGTTGTCCCTGGTGCGGTAAATCTGATCGGCGTGTATTGATTCCGGATACACGCCATATCTCTGTTTGTAATTTTCAGCCTGCATGTCTAAATCACCAGACTCGTTGTATGGATCCCATGAACAGCGATCGATGAACATGTACCCGTCAATATTGGCGGATGAAATCTTCATGCCGAACTCAACCGGGGTACCGGCTTTTCCCCTGACTATGGGGCGAATATGGGGTTGGGATATGCTCACGATCCGGCCTGACATTCGATGATCTTTGTTTTCATACATCAGGGCCTGCTGGCGAAAGACTTCTGAGATCACCAGCAGATTCCGGTACTGCTGCCGAGACAGGCTATTCAAGCCGACTACCGTCGCTAATTGCTCTATGTGCCGGAGATTACGGCGTATGTACCCCAGCTGCTTGCGTATTGCTTTGCGAATCTTGTTCTTGCTCGCTTTGCGCTTTTTGATGACCGCCAAAAAATCCTTTCGCGCCCTTTGCCGGTATGTTCGGGGTTTTGTCGCCCCTTGGGCCGTTTTGCGTGAAGAACGTCTATGATGGTTTCCAGTTTTGTCCGGCTCTCATTTAAAAGGGAAAGGTCTGTGGGATATCGAATATCACCGGGTACGCAGGTGGCATCAATCAGAAGCTTTCCGTTGTTTTCTACCTCAGGATTTTCTTCTTTTTCAGCTTCCGTATCATCTTCAGTTTTTTTTTACGTTCTTCGGCAATAATCAATTCATTTGCGTGAGTGATCATGTCCATGCTGATTCGCTTTCTGAAATGGACCATCATTGATGGATCAAAAGGAGCCTCATCTTGGTACCCCTGCATTCCGATGAGATATTGCAGGTAAGGCGTCTCACGAATCTGCTCCACGGTTTCCTCATCTGTAATTCCTAATTTTTCCTTTATAATCAGGGCACCCAATGCTGTACGGAAACGGATCGCCGGAGCGCCTTGCCCGCTTTCGATAGCAAACTGTGAGGCATATTCTGCTTCTAAATCTTCCCAGGGAATTAAATCAGCAAGCTGTACCCAGCGGTTATTGGGGTTCAGTTTGCCTCCAAATGGGAGATAGAAATCTTCAAATGAAAGCTGCGTTTTGTCCTCAGTTCTATACATAATCCCTCCCGCCAAGAAAACAGGTGCAAGGGTTTTTGCCTGGTTTTCGCAAAAACCGTGCACTTCATACACAAATCCTAGCAGTATTTCATTTATATGTATAGGGTTAAGGTTTTTTCAGGAGGCCCTATTTATGGAGGGAGTGATTGAGCTTAATGCCGGCGTCGCAAGCTTGAATACCGCAGATAATCCCGGACATTCAGCGTAAGCGTCATCACAATGATCAGCACAAATACAATCGTAGTGACCCGTTGAGTCAGCAGATAGGGCGGATACAGCCCGGTCAGTTCTATAATGAGAAACTGGATGTAGGAATTGTGCAGCGGAGGTTTTCCAAGCAAAGATCGAACATTCCAGTGCCAGTCGGTCCAGAAACAGTAGCCGAAACCATGCCAGTATCCCAGAACTACCCATGAGAAAATGGTTAGAAGAACTGTAATAAGATGGATGCGGCGGGTTTTTACAAATCTCCACCCGACAATAGTGAATAGAATAAACAGTGTATGAAAAATGAGGGAGATATTGTCAAATGTTGTGGATTGAAAAAGCAAACCATACCGCCTAAGCCGCTTCATCCAGAACACCATCCTTGCAGAACACGCCCTGAATGACCTTGGGTATGAGCTTATACCCTTTCAATTTCTTCCATTTTAAATTTACAGAAAGAATCTTACACTACCGGGATTTATTCAGTTTGCCGACTTTCTGCCCATCGCCTACAATCAAATATTCTCAGAGATGGGCAGTATGTATTGGCGCACCGAAGGGGCCTGGGAGGCCCCGGTACTGCTGATGATCACATCAGGCGGCTACAAGCCGGGGCTTGGACCGTTTCACGCATCGAGCCTGGAGGCTTTCGGTGTGCATACCCCGGGAATTGATGTGGTTATGCCTTCAACCGCCGGCGATGCGGCGGGCCTCTTGAACAGCATATTCCGCACCAACAGACCGACTCTGTTTTATTATCCGAAAAACTGCCTGAACGACCGTGAAAGCACCACCAGCACCGACATCGCAGATCACTTTGTTCCGGTGGGCAAGGCCTGTCTGGTCAATGAGGGCAGCGACATCAGCCTTATCGGCTGGGGCAATACGGTCTCGCTGATAAAAAAGCCGGTGCGGCTCTGGAATCATAAGGGATATCTGCTGAAATCATCGACTTAAGAAGCCTTTCCCTCTGGGATGCCGATGCGGTCTGCTCATCGGTGGCTAAAACCGGCCGGGTGATCATTGCCCATGAAGACAACAAGTTTTCGGGCTTCGGTGCGGAAATCCTGGCCGAACTCTCAGAGCGCATGGATGCTCCCTTTGCAGCCCGGCGGGTTGTCCGCGACACACCTACGTTCCCTGCAACTTCGGCAATCAGCTCGAAGTATTGCCATCCTACAAGCGGATTCTCGAGACCGCCGTTGAAATGCTCGGCGGATCGTTGAGCTGGAAACTGGACGGCGCAGTTCGGGCCGGAGAGTTTGTGATTGAAGCAATCGGTTCCAGCCCGTCGGACGAGATGGTCACGGTTATTGAGTATCTGGTATCGGAAGGCGATACGGTGGCCGACGGCCAGATCGTGGCCAGTGTGGAAGCTGACAAGGCGGTGACCGAAATCGCCTCGCTAACATCGGGAACGGTTATAGGCTTTCTGGCAGAGGAGGGTGTCGAGGTCGCCGTCGGCAAGGGGCTTATACGGCTCAAGTCCGATACTGAGATTATCGCCAAACCTCCCACCAGGGAAGAACCGGGAACGCCGATTATCAGCATCGCTCCATCGGCCCTCCGTCCCGTTGTGACAGCCACCGTTTCCGCCGGAGCTGGAGCTGCGGGCAGTACAGCGACTGCTTCAGCGGACTATGAAGCTGCGGCAAGCCCCGCCGGTGAAACATTCACCGTGGGTATTGCGGGAGTCGCGTCGAGCATCGGTACCCGGGTAGTAACCACGACGGAAATCTCTGAAATGTGTCCTACCTGAAGTCCGGAAGATATCGTCAAGCGCACCGGCATTCACAGCCGTCACAGGGCCGACGATTCCCAGTCCGCCCTGTCCATGGCCGTGGACGCAGCGGTCAAGATAATCGATGAGAAAAATATCGATGTACGCAAGCTGGCCGGTATCATCTGCTCGACGGGTACTCCCGAAGAAATTACTCCGTCGATGTCATGCCGAATTCTCGACGAATTAAGCCGCCGCTATGCCTCGCCGGATTCGGAGCACAGCGGCGAAAGCTCTGATGAACTGGAAATGCCGGCGTTTGACATTTCTGCTGCCTGCTCGGGCTACCTGTACGGTCTCCAGCTCGCCTACGATAAGCTGCTAGCCGGGGACCGGTCAAGCCCATTCTGCTGATCACCAGCGAACTGCTTTCCCGCCGCCTCGATACCTCCGACCCGTCGACAGCCCCCATCTTCGGCGATGCGGCGACGGCTACCCTGGTGGCTGCAGCAGGTCAGGGGCAGGAAATAGGCTATCGCATACACCGTCCGTTGACCCTGGCCTCCGGCGACCGCGACAGGGTATTGACGGTACCCGCAGATGAATCGGGGATGATTCAAATGGATGGGCCGGCGGTGTATCAGAAGGCGGTGAAGGCGATGATGGATTCGCTGAGCCGGGCTGCCGAAGCCTCCGGCTTTGATGCAACTGCTCTGGAGCTGATAGTTCCTCATCAGGCGAACCAGCGAATTATTAATGCGGTTCGTCAGAGGATGAAGCTGGACAAAAGCAGGGTATTCTCGATGATCGCCGAATACGGCAATACATCGTCCTCCACCATTCCGCTTTGTCTGGAGAAGCTTGCCATCGATAAGGTTGCACCTGCAACCATGGGATTAACCGCGTTTGGAGGCGGTTATACCTATGCGGCTGCTGTTTTGGAAAAGATGTAACTGTTTGCAGGGTGCACCCAAAAGGTGTGAACAAGACAGTACTGCGGCAGGTCGGCGATGCAGAACGTACATCGCCGACCCGGCCGGGTACCCGCCAGTTACAGGGTTATAATTATACGAGGGTGATTTCCACCTGCTGTGAATCATCTGTACTGTCAAAAGCCAGGTACACGGTAAAGCTGCCTGCTTCTGACACCCATCTTTTCTGTTCCGTGCTGTAGAACATAAATGCTTCGGGGGGCAGGGTGAAATCGATCTCTCTTTCTTCTCCCGCCTCCAGTTCCAGTTTTGAAAAGGCCTTGAGCTCCCGGGGAGGCCGGGCAACACTGGCTTCCTGGTCTGAAACATAGAGCTGAACCACGGTTTTTCCCGCTCTCTTTGCGGTGTTTTTTACCGTGCACCGAATGCGTGCCGATTCTCCCTGTCCTATACGGGGAGTATCTGTTGCGGCATTGCTGATTTCGAAGCTGCTGTATGATATACCAAACCCGAAGGGAAACAGCGGTTCGATGTTCTTTTGCTGATACCAGCGGTAGCCCACAAAGACGCCTTCCTTGTACTCGATATCGTAGACGTCTCTCTTGTGCTCCTCCTGGTCATTCCAGCCGCGGTACAGTTCTTCGCCCTCTGGTATGTAGCCGTACCCCGGAGAGTCACTGAATTCCTTCTCTATGGTTATGGGAAGCCGTCCCGAGGGATTGAGGCGTCCGGAAATAATCCCTGCAATGGCAGCATAGCCGTTCTGGCCGGGGTACCAGCCGTAGAGTATTGCCGCAACATCATCGGCCCAGGATGTCATGCGGATGCCCCCGCCGGAGTTCACCAAAACCAGAGTTCTTTTATTGGACCGACAGCAGAGACTAACAAGATTCTCATCGTCTTTCGTCAATTCAAACGCCCGGTCCCAGCCTTCGCTGTCCAGGGTGCCGGTACTCACAAGGACCGTGTCGGCGGTAGAAAGATCCTCGGATGTGGGAGTTGCGGCGAAGTGCAGGCGTCCGGGGAATTCACTTTCGAGGGCTTGGCGGAGGCTGATGTGATTAAAGCCTTCGACTTCAGCTGCACCTCCGCCTTTGGGAATGGTATCGAGGAATTTTCCGCAAACCAGTATTTTGCCCGTGCCATCGAGGGGAAGAAGATCATTGTTTTTCAGCAGTACCGCACCCTCCTCGACGGTTTTACGGGAAATCTCTTCGTGGGCTGGCAGATTCTCAACGAGTTCGTTTTTTTTAAAATCGCTGTCGTACAGATTCATCGCGATGCATGTTTTTACAAGACTGATGACCATTCTGTCGATCTCCGATTCTTTGATTTTCCCCTCATCAAGAAGCCTGGGAACAGCCTGGAGAATTTTGGAGGCGGGCATTTCGAGGTCCTGTCCGGAGTGGACGGTTGCTTCTGCATCTTCAATTGCCCACCAATCGGTCATGACCAGCCACTGGAAGCCGAGTTCCTCTCTGAGAATTCCTGTGATGAGTTCACGGTTTTGACTGCACCATTCACCGTTGAACTGGTTATAGGCGGTCATTACCGCTTTCGCCCCCGCCTCGACTCCTGCCTTGAACGCCGGCAGGTATATTTCGCGAAGTGCCCGGTCATCGACGACGGAGTTACTTTTTCTGCGGAAGTAATCGGTGTTATTGGTAATAAAATGTTTGATTGTGGCAACTACTCCGTTGCTTTGCACACCTTTTACAAATCTTTCGATCATGCGGGCGGCCAGATACGGGTCTTCGCCGAGGTATTCGAAATTCCTCCCTGACTGGGAGTGGCGGTAAATATTCATTCCCGGACCGAGAAGTATTCCCACACCGCCGGCGCGGGCCTCCTCGCCCACCGAGCGTGCGTATTCTTCACTGATTTGGGGGTTCCAGCTTGCTGCCAGACATGACATTGAGGGGAATGCCACCGATTTCTCCAGGCAGGGGGTCATCGGTTCATCCAGCCAGTCGTGGCGTATGTTTATTCCCTGACTGGCATCGGCCATAAATACTTCCCTGATTCCAAGTCGTTCCACTTCACGTGTGAAAAATCCCCGGGTCCCACCGATGAGCAAGAGCTTTTCATCGAGGGTCATCTTTTGTACGAGTTCCTGTGCGTTCAAGGGGTCCTCCCGGCGCAGCTGTGCGCCTGTATGATTTTCTATTGTTGCGACTACTGGTGTGTCATCTTATTTAGTTTACGTTATACAACAAATATTGAGCCGTCAAGCAGGAGTTTTACTTTTTTGTGAAAACCCTTGTGAGAAGAGCAGCAGACGAATCATTATGCACCAAATCGTTGCATATATGTGTATTTTTGGCAGTAAATACCGTCATTTATGCCGAGTAAATAGTGCATAACAGAAATAAAATAATTGTTGACAGTTTTTAAAATGTGAATGTAGGATTACGTAAACAAATTATGAGGGCGTGTTCCGGAAGCGATTTTTGGAGTTCGGCTCTCACAAAACACCTCTTCGGAGGAAAAGGAAGGGAAGAGTGATGAAAAAGCTTGCTCTGCTTGTTCTCATGAGTGCAGTGGTTTTCTCAGCCGTGTTTGCCGCTGGTGGTGCCGAAGCCGCATCAAGCGACAAGGTTGTGCTTACTGCTCTAATTGATTCGTCAGACGGATGGATTAGGAATTTCAATCCCTATGCATCCGGTGCATACCAGTACAACCACGGTTTCACCCTGGAGTACATTGCCCTCTACGACCCGCTTAACAACAACCGCGAAATCCCCTGGCTTGGAGAAGAAATCAGCATGAACGATGATTTCACCTCCATCACCGTTAAGCTTCGCGAAGGTGTAAAGTGGAATGACGGGGAAGATTTCAATGCCGATGACGTGGTGTTCACCTACAAGATCAGCCAGGATCATCCCGAAATCGACCGTCAGGGTTACTGGGGCGACAACGGTAAGCTCCTCGATGTTGTCAAAATCGATGAATACACCGTGCGCTGGGACCTGCGCAGCGCCAATCGCTTTGCTCCCACCGACATCTTTGCAGAAGTTCAGATGATTCCCGAGCATGTATGGAGTGAAGTTGCAGAACCCGCAACCCATGTGCTGGAAAGCCCCATTGGTACCGGCCCCTTCACCGAAGTTGTTGAGTTCACTCCCGAAATGGTAGTGCTCGGTCGGAACCCCTACTACTGGAATGCCGATGACCTGGAAATCGACGAAGTACGCTTTCCTCAATTCAACGACAACGCTGCAGCACTCGCCCTCCTCGAAAGCGGCCAGGTGGACTGGGCACATATTTTTATTCCCGACATCGAAAAAACCTATGTACAGGGCAATCCAAATCGTAAGTACTGGTACGGTAAAAACGACGGCGTACGCCTCGCGTTCAACCACATGACCAAAAACGAAGGTAACCGGGAAGCATTCTTTATTCCCGAGTTCAAGAAGGCTCTCTCAATGGCAATTGACCGCCAGGGCATCATCGATTCAGCCGTATTTGGCTATCTCGATCCGGTAGTACCCCCGGTAACAGGTCTTCCTCCGGCTCTCTGGGGTAGCAGAAATCCCGAAGCTGATGCAATTACCAACCGCTATGCCGAATACGACCTCGACGCAGCCCGCGAAATTCTCGCTGAAGCCGGTTTTCAAGACGTCGACGGCGACGGATGGGTGGAAACTCCCACAGGTCAGACCATCGAATTCGAAATCCTTTCTCCTGCGGGCTGGAGCGACTGGAACGACGGTGCAGTAATCGCAGCTGAAGGTTTCCGGGCTATCGGTGTCAACGCATCTGCCAAAGCTCCCGACCTCGGTGTAATCATCGAAAGCTGGGAAACCGGCGACCACGATGTTCTGTATGCCGGCTACGGAAAGTCTGCCAACCCCTGGAAGTTCTACTTCGACACCATCGGCGACAGCAGCCGCGTTCTGACCCAGACCTGGTGGTCGGTAACCCAGACCAACTACGTAAACGAAGATATCAATGCCCTCATCGACCGTATGCCCTCAGCAAGTGACGCCGAGCTCAAGGAAATTACCGATGAAATCGAGCTGTTCTTCGCAGAAAACATGATCAACATTCCGCTGTTCTACAACGGTCTGTGGTATGTATACAGCACTGAGCGCTTTACCGGTTGGTCTACCGAAGACAATCCGGTAATCGAGCCCGCCCTCGCGGACCACGATGTAAAGCTTTACCACCTGATGCAGCTGAGCCCGGTTAAGTAATCCCGATTACACCGGACAAAGGACGATAAAAGTGAAGTACATATTTAAAAGATTGGGTTTTTACCTGATAGCTTTTATTGCCGCTGTAACGATCAATTTCTTTCTCCCCCGGCTTATGCCGGGGGATCCTGTTCAAATGTACATGGCCCAGCTCTACAATACCAGCGGCACTGTCAATTCCGAGACCATTGCTGCAGTGGAAAAACTCTTCGGATTTGATCAGGAACGGACCCTCATAGAAAGCTATTTCAGTTACATTGGCAATATTTTCCGCGGAAACTGGGGAACATCCTTCAGTCAATTTCCCCTGTCAGTGACAGATGCCCTGCAGCGCGGTCTGGGATGGACAGTGTTCCTTATGGGGACAGCGCTTATCGTTTCATTTACTCTCAACACCCTGCTCGGCATTGTTGTTGCCTGGCGAAGGGGCAGTAAACTGGATTCAGTTCTCACTGTCGGAGGTCAGCTGATGGGTAATATTCCCGCGGTTGTTGTTGCCCTGCTGCTGAGTTTTACGTTTGCCCGATCTGAGATGCTCGGAATTTTTCCATCCGGTTATGCGGTAACGCCGCTGTTCAGACCGGCAAATTTTTTCCAATATGCCCTTGATGTGGCATACCACGCCTTCCTGCCGGTGATGTCTATAGTGCTTATCAACTTCGGCGGAATTATGGGAATGCGTGCAAATATGATAAATCAGCTTGGTGAAGATTTTATCACCATGGGCTGGGCCAAGGGCGTGCCTGATCGCAAGGTTATGTTCGGCTATGGCGCGAGAAATGCCATGCTGCCGGTTGTTACAACCTTTGCCATGCAGATCGGGTTCCTTCTCGGCGGTTCCCTCATTACTGAAATAGTGTTTAATTATCCGGGACTCGGAAAGGTGATGATCGGTGCACTCGATGCCCGGGACTACCCGCTTATGCAGGGTATTTTGCTGATGTCCACCATACTGATGCTTTCGGCCAATTTCCTTGCCGATATAGGACTGCTGGTTCTCGATCCGCGGCTGCGGAAGCAGGGGAGGTAGGCCTATGAACTTTAAACAGACAATACGGCGTTCCGGGGTTTTTCTCAGAGATAATCCCAAGGCGACCACAGGAATATTCCTGCTGACAATAATTCTCGTCCTTACCATGGGAGCTCCGCTTTTCACCGACTTTGATCCCATGTTTAGAACACAAAACTACCGGGTTGAACCGAATGACGAGCACTTTCTTGGAACGACCCAGCTCGGTCGTGATGTGTGGGCCCAGACCCTTTACGGTGGGCGGACATCACTGCTGGTCGGCGTCCTTGCCGGTCTGATCGCGGTAAGTCTCAGCACCATCATCGGTATTACCGCGGGCTACTTCGGCGGCATTGTGGACGGGATTATTACCACCGGGATTAATATAATCATGGTAATTCCCAACATACCCCTATTGCTGGTGCTCGCCTCTCTAATGGGCGGCGTAACGCCTGTGATGATCGCGGTGATTATCGGCTTTACCTCATGGGCATGGGGTGCCCGGGTTCTGCGCAGTCAGACCATGAGCATTCGCAACCGGGAATTTGTTTATGCGGCAGAGACCCTTGGTGAGACAAAAATCCGTCGGCTCTTTGCCGAAGTTATGCCCAACATGCTCTCAATGATGAGTTCGGGCTTTGTCGGTACGGTGATCTACGCAATTATGGCCCAGGCCACACTGGAGTTCCTCGGTTTTGGCGACCTTCTCTCGGTTACCTGGGGAAACATGCTTTACAATGCGGACAAAACTGCTGCCCTGCAGGTCGGCGCATGGTGGGAGCTTCTTGGACCCTGTCTTGCACTGATCATGCTGGGTTCCGGACTGACGCTTATCAACTTCTCCATAGATGAACTGTCCAACCCCAAGCTCAAGGCACAACGCATCATGGCCGGGTATTACAAAGAAAAGAAGAAAGAGGAACGGCTTGCTGAGCGGCATGCCCGCCGCGCTGCGGCAAACGGCAGTGTTCTTCCAACCGACGGTGGAGGGATTAAAGAATGAAGAATGTACTCGAAGTAAGCAATCTCTCCGTCGATTATGTGACCCTCAACGGAAGCGTCCGGGCCGTTGACGATGTGAGCTTTTCCATCGGCGAAGAGCAAAGCCTCGGTCTGGCAGGTGAGTCGGGATGCGGCAAGAGCACCATCGCATACTCACTCATGAGGCTCCATCGGCCTCCCGCATTAATTGCAGAAGGCGATATCCGGCTGGGCGGAGTGGATGTGCTTGCCCTCAACGACGAACAACTGAGAATGTTTCGCTGGCAGCAGGTCAGCATGGTGTTTCAGTCGGCGATGAACTGTTTAAATCCGGTGGTCCGCCTGGAAAAGCAGTTTTTTGAAATCTTCCGTTACCACGGTATTACCAAGGACAAGGAAGATGCCCGGCAGAGATCGGCAAGGCTACTCGAACTTGTGGGCATACCCTCCGACCGTCTGCGGGATTACCCCCATCAGTTTTCCGGAGGAATGCGCCAAAGGGCGGTAATCGCCATGGCACTGGCCCTCCGGCCCCGGCTTCTCATTCTCGACGAGCCGACCACTGCCCTCGACACCGTTGTTCAGCGCGATATTCTCCAGCGGGTCTACGAATTAAAGAAGGAATTCAAGTTCTCAATTCTTTTTATCACCCACGACCTGAGTCTGATGATGGAATTCTGCGATATCGTTGCGATTATGTACGCCGGTAAAATCGTCGAACAGGCTCCGGCGCAGACCATATTACACACACCAAGGCATCCTTACAGCTACGGGCTGAAGAACTCATTTCCCAGCCTTCAGGGCGACATCGAATATATGGAAGGCATACCGGGATCGCCCCTCGATCTTAAAAAAATACCCAAGGGCTGTCGCTTTGCGGCCCGTTGTTTCAAAGCCACCGATGTGTGCCGTGAGCTTGTTCCCGAGCGCCGTCATGTAGGCGACGACTTCTTCGATTGCCACAATCCCCTTCAACCGAGCGAGGCATAACTATGGAGAAAGAAGTACTTTTCTCAGTAAGAAATCTCACCATGGACTTTACCATCGGCGGGAAAACATTATTTTCACGGAGCCGGACGCTGCGGGCCCTCAACGATATCAGCTTTGATATTCACAAGGGCGAGTCGCTGGCCGTTGTGGGCGAATCGGGGAGCGGCAAATCGACGATCTGTCGAATCGCCATGGGATTCTACAAGCCCACCGAAGGGGTGATGAAGTTTGAGAACATGGACGTTCACAAACTCAGTCCTGCGCAGAAACGCATATACAAACAGCGCTCCCAGATGATCTTTCAGGACCCCTTTTCGTCATTAAATCCCCTTCACAATATCTATTATCATCTCAAGCGGCCCCTGCAGTTGTATTATAAAATGAGCCGGAATGAGATGAGGGAGCGGATGGATGAGACTCTTGAACTGGTTGGACTTGTTCCGGCCCATGAGCAGGGGCAGAAGCATCCTCATCAGCTTTCGGGAGGACAAAAACAGCGGGCTTTTCTCGCGCGCATTCTGGCGGTCGGCGCCGATCTTATTTTTGCCGATGAGCCGACCTCAATGCTCGATGTCTCCATTCGCCTCGGCGTACTCAATCTCATGAATCGCCTCAAACGCGATCTTGGCAAGTCCTTCCTCTACATCACCCACGACATCGCAACTGCCCGATATTTTTCCGACCGGATTATTGTACTATATGCCGGACACATGGTTGAATGGGGGGATGTTGATATGGTTGTGAAGGAACCGAAGCATCCCTATACCCGGCTCCTGGTTTCTGCTGCACCCGATCCCGAGCGGGAAGGACCTGCAGAGCTCGAAGTCCGCAAGGACGAGGAAACCGAAATAACAATGTGGACCCCCGAGCGGACAGGCTGCCCCTTTTACAGCCGATGTCCGGTTGCTGAAGACCGATGCAGGCAACAATTCCCCGAAGCACGGGAGGTCGATCCGGGTCGCTTTATCCGCTGTATACACGGTTGATCTGAATAGCTGCGATCAGGGTGGAGGAAGATTTGTGAAGGATTACACAAAAGGAGAGAAGACCAGTCTGAATTTCCACCGCGTCCTCAACAGCATATGGCTGAACGAGGGAGTCAGCAGAGTGGAACTCAGCAGGGAGTTGAACCTTGACAAGGCAACCGTCTCGGTTATTGTGAGCTCTCTGATGAACAACAACCTGGTTCTCGAGGCCGAAAAACAGAATACTTCCTCCAGACCCGGCAGACAGCCGGTGGGTCTGGAAATCAACCGCTGTTTTGG
Organism: Salinispira pacifica; assembly: GCF_000507245.1. GTDB lineage: Bacteria > Spirochaetota > Spirochaetia > DSM-27196 > Salinispiraceae > Salinispira > Salinispira pacifica. Next base: position 1,157,316 of record NC_023035.1, read on the forward strand.
AGCTGTTGCCGGCATAGAGCTTCACATAGACCGGATTAACTGTGTGATTTCGGATATGCACCACAACATCCTGGACAGCATCAGTCTAGAAGGCAGAGTTGACAGAAAGAACATTGATTACAAGCTGCTTAGTCTCATCGATCACATTAAAAAATTGAAGAGCCTTAACGGTATGCCCCTGCTCGGGGCCGCTGTTGCTATTCCTGGACTTGTGGATAGCGAAAACGGGATTATCTTAAAAGCACCGGCAATCGGTCTGTGGGACGAGAGCTATGATTTTTCAAAGCGTGTCGCCGCCCGGGCCGATATTCCTGTTCTTCTCATAAATGATGCCAACGCCTGCGCATCGGGAATCCTTTCATCTCATCGCCGCAATCGTTATGACAGCTTTCTCTTTGTGTATCTCGGTTTTGATCCGGTCCAGGACAAGCTGGAGGGCGAAGTTGATCATCCGGGAATCGGACTGGGTATTGTCCTCAATGGCAAACTTCATATGGGGCCTAAGGGCAGTGCGGGCGAGTTTCAGACCATCGGTTACCGCAGCAACCGGGTGAATCAGTTTAATCTCACCCTCGATGAAATACACAACTACCGCCATTCAGAGGAAATCCAGATCAAGGTCGCAGACGACATCGCCAGCCACCTGGGCTTTTTGGTAAATGTGCTGAATATAGAACAAATTTTCCTTGGCGGAGACCTTGCGTATTACCATCCCAGCCTGGAGGGACGATTGAAGCGTGCAATCGACGAAAGCTGGCCTTACGACAAACCTGTTCCATGCGCTGTGAACTTTTTATACGACGAACACTTCCTTCCTGCAAAGGGTGCCGCCGGCATGCTGCTGGACCGCCTGTTCTCAATACCCGACGTCCTCGATGAAAACAACCTAGCCATACTCAAAGACGCGATCAAAACCGCCGCCGGTTGACGGTAATTATCGTCAAGCTGTTTTACCAGCTATCCTTCCCATGATACAAAAGTAAACGGGAATGATAAAATTCTCCAATTTTTTATGAAAGATTAGCCTGTCCGATTTTAGCCTGCGTTACAGGCGTGAGGACAGTTAGCGGGAAAGAACAAGGTGGTGGTATGAAAACTGAACAGCAATTAGGGCCTCCTGAAAAAACCTTAACCCTCTACATATAAATGAAATACTGCTAGGATTTGTGTATGAAGTGCACGGTTTTTGCGAAAACCAGGCAAAAACCCTTGCACCTGTTTTCTTGGCGGGAGGGATTATGTATAGAACTGAGGACAAAACGCAGCTTTCATTTGAAGATTTCTATCTCCCATTTGGAGGAAAACTGAACCCCAATAACCGCTGGGTTCAGCTTGCCGATTTAATCCCCTGGGAGGATTTGGAAGCAGAATATGCCTCACAGTTTGCTATCGAAAGCGGGCAAGGAGCTTTGGCGATCCCTTTTCGGACAGCTCTTGCAGCCCTGATTATCAAGGAAAAACTGGGCATTACTGATGAAGAAACTGTCATGCAAATCCAGGAAAACCCTTATCTGCAGTACCTGATTGGCATGCAAGGTTACCGGGATGAAGCGCCGTTTGATCCATCGATGCCTGGTCACTCGCTACGCTCGTTGCCCGGCCGTGCATCCGGGATGACGCACTTCAGGAAGCGAATCAGCATGGACATGATCACTCACGCAAATGAATTGATTATTGCCGAAGAACGTAAAAAAAACTGAAGATGATACGGAAGCTGAAAAAGAAGAAAATCCTGAGGTAGAAAACAGCGGAAAGCTTCTGATTGATGCCACCTGCGTACCCGGTGATATTCGATATCCCACCGATCTTTCGATTTTAAACGAGAGCCGGGAAAAACTGGAAACCATCATAGACGTTATTCACGCAGAACGGCCCAAGGGCGCGACAAAACCCCGAACATACCGGCAGAGGGCGCGAAAGGATTTTTTGGCTGTCATCAAAAAGCGCAAAGCGAGCAAGAACAAGATTCGCAAGGCAATACGCAAGCAGCTGGGGTACATACGCCGTAATCTCCGGCATATAGAGCAATTAGCAGCAGGTGTCGGTTTGAAAAGCCTGTCACGGAAACAGTACCGGAATCTGCTGGTGATCTCAGAAGTCTTTCGCCAGCAGGCCCTGATGTATGAAAACAAAGATCATCGAATGTCAGGCCGGATCGGAATATGTCAACATAGATTTCGCGTTCTTTGAAATAAATCAACCTACCTTTTCAGCTCTTTGTTCATTCACTCTGTCTTTATGATCGGGGTTAAGGATCACCGTGTGATTTCCTTCCCAGGTACGGGGGGATCTAGTTCCCCATCGCTCCGGATACCGAGCCCAGGCCTCTTTCATGGTCTGATTTCTTTTCTGGAACAGTATATCATCTTCACCGGCTCGCCGTTGTGCCGGCGTTACATAACCCAGTGCTGAGTGAAGATGCTGCATATTGTACCAGTGTACAAATGCGGCGAACCAGTCCCTGGCTTGATGAATGTCCTCAAAGCGGCCCGGATATTTGGTGCTGTATTTCAGTGTTTTGAAAAAGGTTTCGATGAATGGATTATCATTGCTCACTCGTGGGCGACTGTAAGAGTTTGAAACTCCCAGGGTGTATAATAGCCCCAGCAGACTCAGCCCTTTCATCGGATTTCCATTATCCGAATGTAAATGGGCACCCTTTAGATTGAGTCGCTTCGAAAGCTGCGCAAACAGATCTCGGGCAAGCTGCTCATCCTCTCGATCATGCACTTCCCATCCGACAATAGATCGGTCGAAAATATCGATGATGACGTAGGCAAACAGGAATATGCCTCGAACTGATGTGTGTAGCCACGTAATATCCCAGCTGTATACCTGATTGGGGCCTGTGGCGACTACCTGCGGCGGTTTGCTTGCCATCCGCTTCGGCCGGGTGTTGCTTCGGTGGTGTACCATATTTCGTGCTCGAAGGACACGGTACATTGTGCTCTCAGATGCCAAGTAACTGCCTTCCTGGGCGAGAATTGCGACAATCTCATGCGGAGTTATATCTTTGAATCGCTAACTCGTACACAGGCGGAGAATCTGTTCCCGTTCATCATCGGTAAGCTTCCGCACTACATTCTTGGCAGCACCCTTGCGTTTATCTTCAGTGCCGCCGGAGCGCCAGTTTTGCAGGGTCCGGGGTGAAATGCCCACCATTTCACATGCTTTCCTTTGCCGGGCACCGGCACCCACGGCACTGTCTATGGCTGCTATGACTGATTCTTTCATCTCCTGAGAGATTAATCGTCCTCGTCGTCCTCCAAGATTTGATGGAGTTTTTTTTTCAGGGTGACTAGTGCTGCCATCTCGGCTAAAGCTTTATCTTTTCGGTTCAGCTCTTTTTCCAGTTTTTTAATGCGCTTCTTGGCATCCTTAAGGCTTTGCTTGTCTTTATTGTTTTTGTCAGCCACGGTTTCTCTGAGCTCCTGTTGCCATAATTGTAAATGCTCAGAGTGCAATCCTTTTTCCCGAATCCAGGGGCCGCGATCTTCTTAAATCTTGCGCTCCGGTATAACAACCTATCATTCGCCAGTGGCACCACCGGGACGCCCAGCATCCAGGTTATGCTGATAAACAGGGCAATATAGAAAGGCATTTCGAGAAGACGCAGAACGGTTTTTTCCTGTAGGTCAAATTTTCCATCCTGTTGTTTCCATAATGAACGGAAAACGGTGGAGACATAGATGATAATGGCTATGAAGGCCAAAATGACAGGCAGAATCTGATTAAACAGCCGAATCACCGGATACCGGGAGACTGAATCAATCTGGGCAAGAATACGGGATTCGATCATCAGGGCCGCCAGAGGATCAATTGATTTTATGGCGGCGATGTTGACTCCCACCACGATAACGGGAATTGAAAGTAAGGCAAGTCTCACCTTCATCAGTCTGCTGATTTTACTCATGGCGTCCCCTTTTACTTCCGCCGGTTATCTTTTTGATAAAACCATCGGGGGTTTTCCTTTAAAGTGCTGTGCCGGGGAGCACGCTTCCTGCGGAAAAAGCACCTTTATCTTCTTTCTGGAGTTTCTTCGGATATCTTAATCCATAGGCAGAGACAATTCATTGATCCAGGTTAATTAAAATTGAAGAAGGCGGAGCCGATGTTGCGACTACCGATGGTGAAATCTTCGTTGGTGATGGAAATTGGCTTCGATAATAATCACCCCAGGATTCTGGCTCCGGTTCTGGCGGAGCAAATTGCTGACCTATGACCGGAAGAGGTGCTATAATGGAATCAAGCGCTGAGTCCAAAAAGGTCTACTCTTTGAATTTTGGGTTGATCCACCTTTTGGCGCTACTGGATAAGGCCTCAATTTCAATCGCGGGACGGAGGGTATTATTTTAAAATGTTAAAGAGGTTGCCGAACTTCAGGGAAAACCATCGGCAGATAATCAGTTTTACCATCGTTTTTTTCATACTTTTGATTATTTTGTATCCATTAACGACCGGTATGCACAACTCCCTGGGAATTCAACGATTCTGGAACGATAATACCGCCAAATGGCATGAATGCCTTGCCGCGTCCCTCCCGGAGGAGGATGGAGCCCTATCCCCCGTCAGTACAGCTGCTCCTCTGAAATCTATGGTAGACCGTTTGGAGGGGGAAGATTTTCAGGCTCTTATGCGGTTTTCCCCTGAACTTGCTGCATCTGTAGAGGCTTTTACCGCTCTGATTCATAAAACGGGAACTCCTGGTACCATGGGAGAACTGTTGGAGATTGAGATTCACATCGATAAGGTCGCAGACGTCATTGAAAACCTGGCGGCACTGCAGGTTTCAGCCTTCGAGACTCTTCTTTTTACCAGTTTTATCCTCACCGCCTTCTTGGTTTTCTTCTATGGATACCAGGGAAGACAGTTGGCCGTTGCCATGGAGAAGAAGCGTCGGGCTGATGAAATGAAGCACAGGGTTACCGCTATTCATGAAACCGAGCGTAAAAAGCTGGCCCGGGACCTGCACGACGGAGTAAGTCAGAACATCGCCCTGGCTCGGATGTCCCTGGATAGGTTCCCCGAGGGGAACGCCAAGGTACAGCTGCGGCTGAGCCTGGACAAAACTTTTCAGGAACTTAGGAATATTTTATATGACTTGCGGTCCACCGAAATTAGTGAGACTTCCCTGGATGATCTCATACGGAGAGAATACAACAATTTTCAGGACCAATATGAATTGACCCTTAAGTTAGATCTTCAACAGGATGTTTTTCCCCGTTGGAAGGAGGACCATCTTACCCAATGTATCCGCATTCTCCAGGAAGGGCTGGTAAATATTATACGCCATTCCGGGGGAAAAAAGGGGGAGGTGTCACTCCGCTGCTCCGCCGGAAAGGTTATACTCCTCATTAAAGATGAGGGCCGGGGAATAAAAGGAGGTATACCGGGCATGGGCATCACCGGGATGAAGGAGCGTACAGCCCTTCTCGGTGGAACCATTTCCTGGAAAAGCCCCGGAGGTAAGGGTACTGAAATTCAATTAACCATTCCGGAGGTTCTTTCATGAATATACTTTTTGTCGATGATCACACCATCTTTCGGGAGGGCGTGGCCAGTTTTTTTACCGAGGACAAGAAGTGTAAATCTCTCTTTACCGCCGCCAATATTGATGATGCCCTGGCTATCTTAAGAAATGAGCCGGTGGATCTGTTGATAACAGATCTTAATTTCCCCGAGAGAAGCGGATTTGAATTGCTTGAAAACCTGCAAGGCGAGGCTATAGAGATTCCTGTTATAGTTCTATCAATGCTGGATGATATGGAAACGGTGAAAAAGGTTCTTAGTTTGGGGGCCCGGGGGTATATCACAAAAAGTTCCGGGTTTGAATCCCTGTCAAGGGCTATAAAGGAGGTATCTACCGGAGGATACCATTTTGACCAGCAGATTTTAAGCCTCCTGGTAAAATGTGCTGTTAAACAAGTGAAAAAAGCGGATTGTAACGGCTTTGATGAGACGGCTTTACTTGACCTCTCGGAGCGGCAGCGGGAGGTGTTTCTCCTGCTGGCGAAGGGGATCAAGATCGAAGAGATTGCCGAAAAGCTCTACATAAGCCTGAAAACCGTTGAAAACCACCGAACCCAGATATACAAAAAACTGGGAGTTAGTGACCGCTTGGAGCTTCACAGACTTGCTGAAGAATGTCAATTAATTTGATCTAAGGGGTTATTGCCTTTTCGGGTTCCCTTGTTCAAGAGGGGGTGCTGTAAGATGGCATAACTCACCAAGGCAGAAAAGACCTTGTCCAAAATGTTTGAGATCATTCCCGCCCAGAAAAGGGCGGTGACAAAAGACCGTCCGGTCACAATAAGCCCCATCACCAGTTTGTCGATTCCGTGAACTTTTGTTACACCGCTGAAGAGATAAAAAGAGATAACCGACCCCACCACACCATTGATTAGGGCGGCGAAAAGACCCAGCCATAGAAAGCCCGTTACATTTTTTAAAAAATCCCGTTTTTTCATGAATGCGGCAATCATTACGGTCAGGATATGACAGATTACAAAGGGAAAGAGGGTTTGACTGGTTAGGGCCAAAATTCCGTTGGTGAGCACGGCGGTTGCCAGACCCGGAAGGAGTCCGAAACTGACCGTTACCACCATAGAGAAGAGGCTGTCCATATAGAGGGGAATCCCGATCTTTCCCACCAAACTTGCCAGAAGAACATTGAGGAGGGCGGCAATAAAAACCGCCGGTAGTATTTTCAAAGGGATAACAGACTTCACCATGCAGCGAAGTATAACCAATAATAGAACAGAAAGCCATTCTGTCTGGAGCTCATCGGGATTCCAGCGGGATTTTTTCCCAAAAGAATGAGTGGTTTCACTCATTGCGCCAAGGGGTGGGTTGTTTCTACAATTAACTCCGAAGAGTTGTATCCATTAACAGATTAGATTCCAAAGGAGTATGTATGTTACGTAAGTTGCCAATTCTGATTCTTTTTGTTCCTCTCTTTTTTTCCTGCCGGCTGTTTGGGCCTGATACCTATGAACTTTCCGTGTCCGTGGAGAGTGGGTCCGTATCCCCCAGCTCATCGGTGATAAGTAGGTATATTATCGAGACAATAACCGATGATTCCTATTATAAGGCAGACCGGCAAGATGCCACCAAAGGAGCGTTGGTAAACAGTTTTACCCCTGAAGAATTCGTTCTAAATTTGGACCTTCTTAAACTCTACACATCTTCAGAATCAGCCTCCATTACACCTCTTCGAAGTAACCCCGATGGGGCCATAATTCCTCGACATGTCAACATTAAAAAAGCGGATAGTTTTGTCCGGGATTTTCAGGTTGCTGGCGCCGAATGGGATGGTATTTACATGCAGTTTCTCCCGGGTGTTGGTATTGAAGGAACCGGGTTGTACGAGGGCGACCGGATGAACGTGATGAGCTATATAGCCCTTGATCTAGGGCCGGATTACGACGGCATCCTTCTTCCAAATGAGATGCCGCAGGATGGATCCAATTATCAATTAAACCTGCCCGATATGAATTCTGATCTTCATTATTTTCAGTTTTCCGATGTTCAACCTTTTGATGTTGGTGACGGTTTCCTCAGCTACCTGATTATCGGCAGCGATGTTGAACAGAGTGGTATTCAAAATCCCTCCGGTGAAATGCCCCCTGCGGATCAAGGATATTGGGAGTTGCCAGGAGGATCTGGAGGAACCAGCGGCAATGCGGTCATGGTGTTCAAGCCGGGTCCCGCCTTTGATTTTAGTCAATACGCCAAACCGGAAATTGTTTTCGTTTGGGATGTAAACAATCTTGTGGAAGTTTGGGATGCCGGCACCCCGAACAGGGCTGACGATATCGTTACTTTTAAACTTGATAACCCCTTTCCGGTAGGATTGGAACTACAGGAGAAGGATGATCCTTCGGCAGGAACTGCTGATTCTGTTCCTCCTGGATCCGTAGTCGGTGCGGCCATTTCTGGAAGGTCCACACACAACACGTTATTGTGGATTAACCCTTCAGATGATGACTTTAAGGAAATCGTTATTGTCAGGAAAGAAGGGTCTGCTCCGGTCGATGAAAATGATGGGATGGAAGTATACAGGGGATATGAACCAAACTTTTGCGATACCGATGTGACATCAGGCGTACACTATTTCTATAAAATCTTCGCTCTTGACTATTCTGACAATCTGTCAGTGGGGGTTGATGTCGATAGGACTGTAAATTAAGGTTGCGCGCTAACTCTCTCCCAAAGGGGAGAGAAGTAAATATTTTGGTACACTGCCTTCGGCGTGGGCGGTGAATTCTATTTATAACAATTAATAAAATCATTCAACTACCGATTTTGGGGAGTGTCTTTTACGAAGACACTCCCCTTTATTTTCCCTCCGGACGTCATCAGCAATAAGTGGTAGGATGGATGGGATATTCCGTCTGTGACGAATTATAAAAGGAGCCCCGAATGAAATATTTAACTTTCACCAGTATAGTGTTATGTGTACGCTCAGCAAACGCTTAATTTTTCATCTGTTTCAGAATCACAGTATATACCACGTGGCCGGAATGAGCTTCACCGGATTTTCGAGCAACATTTTTCTGATTTCTGTTCTGAATACGACATGAAGTATGCAACAGATTATGGCAAATTCCGTCTGCAAAGAATTGAGAACGCAGGAGAGAAATTTATTACCTGTGGCGATTATCTACACGGAATCGCACGCATCCGCTGTCAAAACAAAGATTGCGGCTATGACTATTTCAGACCATTTTCCTGTAAAGGGTTTTATCTCTGCCCATCCTGCAGTCAGAAACGAACATTGCTGCTTTCTGAACATTTCACTGAAGAGGTGTTCCTTGATCTTCCCTGGCTGCATGGCCGAGCAGGAAACCGCAGGTTTCCGACCAGGCCCCATCGACAGTTTGTTTTTACCCTTCCGAAAGTCCTTCGGCTTATCTTTCGCCGCAACCGCACACTCTTTGCCAAAGTTTCACGGTTAATAAACCAGCTCATTTCCGATTTTTATTCATATGTAACCGGAAGGACTATTCGTTTTGGAATGATCGTAGCACACCAGACTTTCGGTGATTAAAGGTGCGTACCGCAGCAGCATGTGCTGATGCGAGGAACGCACCGACAATGCTTCGTTGGAACCCGCATTTCCACTGCATCGTTCTTGAAGGAGGCTTCGACCAGGATGGCCAATTCTTTTATATTCCATTTTCCGATTTAAGTAGGGCCTCCTGAAAAAACCCTATGCTGCCATATTACCATACCCCAATACCACGGGGAAATGAGACTTCGTAATTTTTCGGCTGCGTAGCATAGCTATGATAAAGACGTAAAAAAGATCCTTCCGAATCTTTTCCAGGTTCATCACCAGCATGATCATGGCCACCTGCGATTCACTGGTCTCAGCAAGCTTTGTCATTAATCGACCCATTGAGTACCGTCGTTTTGCTCTGCCAAATGTCCCTTCGACAGCTATTCTATCCAGCTCATCCTGACGGGCCAGCTTCTTTCGTTCTCGATTTTCTCCACGATCTTTCGGTGGACGACCAAGCGGCGGACCGGATAATCTGATTCCCCGTTCCTTGCACCAATTCCGGTTGCCCCTGGTGCGGTAAATCTGATCGGCGTGTATTGATTCCGGATACACACCATATCTGTGCCTGTACTTTTCAGCCTGCATGACTAAATCACCAGACTCGTTGTATGGATCCCATGAACAGCGATCGATAAACATGTACCCGTCAATATTGGCGGATGAAATCTTCATGCCGAACTCAACCGGGGTACCGGCTTTTCCCCTGACGATGGGTCGAATATGGGGTTGGGAGATACTCACAATCCGGCCCGATATTCGATGATCTTTGGATTCATACATCAGTGCCTGCTGGCGAAAGACTTCCGAGATAACCAACAGATTCCGGTACTGCTGCCGAGACAGGCTATTCAAGCCGACTACCGTCGCTAATTGCTCTATATGCCGGAGATTACGGCGTATGTACCCCAGCTGCTTGCGTATTGCCTTGCGCATCTTGTTCTTGCTTGCTCTGCGCTTTTTGATGACAGCCAAAAAATCCTTTCGCGCTTTCTGCCGGTAGGTTCGGGGTTTTGTCGCCCCCTTGGGCCGTTCTGCGTGAAGAACGTCTAGGATGGTTTCCAGTTTTTCCCGGCTCTCATTTAAAAGGGAAAGGTCTGTGGGATATCGAATATCACCGGGCACGCAGGTGGCATCAATCAGAAGCTTTCCGTTGTTTTCTACCTCAGGATTTTCTTCTTTTTCAGCTTCCGTATCATCTTTCGTTTTTTTTACGTTCTTCGGCAATTATCATTTCATTTGCCCGGGAAATCATGTCCATGCTGATTCGCTTTCTGAAATGAACCATCCCGGATGCACGGCCGGGCAACGAGCGTAGCGAGTGACCAGGCATGGATGGATCAAAAGGAGCCTCATCCTGGTACCCCTGCATTCCGATGAGATATTGCAGGTAAGGCGTCTCACGAATCTGCTCCACGGTTTCCTCATCTGTAATTCCTAATTTTTCCTTTATAATCAGGGCACCCAGAGCTGTCCGAAACTGTATTGCCGGAGCGCCTTGCCCGCTTTCGATAGCAAACTGTGAGGCGTATTCTGCTTCTAAATCTTCCCAGGGAATTAAATCAGCAAGCTGTACCCAGCGGTTATTGGGGTTCAGTTTGCCTCCAAATGGGAGATAGAAATCTTCAAATGAAAGCTGCGTTTTGTCCTCAGTTCTATACATAATCCCTCCCGCCAAGAAAACAGGTGCAAGGGTTTTTGCCTGGTTTTCGCAAAAACCGTGCACTTCATGCACAAATTCTAGCAGTATTTCATTTATATGTATAGGGTTAAGGTTTTTTCAGGAGGCCCTACTTTGGAAACGGAATAATTTCGGGGCCGGGCTATTAACGTGCCTTGACGGCGGGGGGCCTTATATGTGTTATGTAGCTCATTTTCAAATTTCTTCACTTAATTCTTTTAACTTTTCAATTGGGAAGAACCCATCTCCAGAGCATAGAACCGGTGTCTCATTCAATCTCTTATTCAAAAAGTAATTATTCTTCGATTTATTGTTTGGATCAGGAAGATCTATTCGCTCCAGATAATATGGAATCATTAGCATAAAATCATTCATCGAACCCAATACGCTTCTGCTATGGGTTTTAACCAAATTTACTTTCGCAGTGCTGGATCCAAGTAGCTTTTCGATTTGAGTGTCAGTAAAATTTTCTATTCGTAAATTTTTAATAAGATTGTGGATAAACAGATCATCAAAATTGCGAAGATCTTCTTTGATTATATTGAAGAGAAGAAATGAGAATCTACTAAGATCATGAGTGAAAAGAATTGCTTTGCGGCGATTAAAATAGGTTAGGTTTGAATGCCAAAAATGAATTGAGCTTATTGTTTGTTTGGGTAATGCTTTGAAGGACACTTCTTTAATCTGATCCTGAATCTTTTTCGTGCACCCAATGGTAATCTGATTTCCTGAATTATTCATACGCGAAAATATTCCTAATCTTTTCTTTGTCGATGGTCCGGTAAATATAATAATCATTATCGATTGTTATAATTTCCTTGATATTCAATTTTTCAGAAATAAAAACCAGTGATGCATCTGCAAGATCCATTGGAATATCTGAATATTTTTCTGAGAGAGAAATAATCCTATCCAAACCTTCGTATTTTATTTCTTCAATTATTATGCCTCCAAGCCTAATCCATCTTAGAAAGTCAATTTGAGCCTGAACATTGAAAGAGAGCATGTGAGACACTTCAGTGATAACCGGCCAGGTACTTATTAATCTTCCTTTATAATTTTTAAGGAAATCAAAGATCGATTGGTAATATTTATCATTTTTATTAAAAAGTGCGATTAAAGGACCAGCATCAATGAGAGTGTTTTGCATTGAGCTGTTCCTTTAGCCGGTATTTATATTCTGAGGAGAGATTTGAACCTGCGCCATATTTTCCAAAAAATTCGAGGCCTAATTCATAAGGTGGTTTAGATTGATAATGAAATTCGTAATATTCTGAAATTGCTTTTTTGATAATTTCTGATTTAGTAGTTTTTTCTACTTCTATTATTTGAGCAAGCTTATTATCAATTTCATCATTTAAGCGGACAGTTGTCATTCAATCCTCCGTATTACGTATTGTAATACTAGTTTGGATTGAAAATCAATACTAAGTCTACATAACGTCCGCATCAGCTGCAATTTTGTCCCGAAGGGTTGGCGTAGTTTTTGAAATGAGCGAAGCGACTTCAAAAACTATGACAAAAAAATTGTCAGTTGCATGCGTTTGTTATATGGCCCTCTGATTTACAACCTTCTTCCGCGCCCCCACCGAAGCACAGGACGTGCGGAGGTGGTTCTTATTCAACAAGAGTTTTAAAACTATCATCAAACTCCTGCTTTTTAATTCTTTCATTGTAAAAAGGCATTCCTAATATATTAAAGTCCTTATTCTTCCAAAGAACCTCTATTTTATGTTGATCTTTAAGCTCTTTCAGAAAATCTTCTTTCCATTTATCTGTTTGTATTAGATGTTCGCCTTTTGGTTCAATAAAAACTTGATACTGGATGCTTATATCCTGTTCCTTTTTAGATAGGAAAAGTAGGAAGTCTGGTTCAAAGGGTCTTCCATCTTGGAAATTGAATATTTGGAAGTGTTTTTCATTTCTAACAAGATAAACAGTATCATATTTTTCTTTTAACTTTTCATACATTTTATCAATATAACGAACCAAGTATTTTTCTTCAGAAGTTCCATAATTCTCATTGAATACATACCAATCTTTCTCAGATAGATCCATTTTAAGCTCGGTATTTCTTGTTTCATTCTGACCGATACCATACTCCTGATCGCCGCTATCATTCACATATATATTAAGTCGTTTGTTTTTCAGTTTCTTTTTAATATAATATGGTTCAAATTTTTTGGTTCCTTTGAATTCTACATTTTCACTGGAAATAGTATGACTAACTTTTTCCAGAACCTCTATAAGAATTTTGAGCTCAACTTCGGGCCTTAGTTCATTAAGAACGGACTCTGGCCCTTCTAATTCTATAGAAACATTCTTAAGATAATCTTCTGAGATAATAAACTCGCTTATTGATTGAATATTGGGGAGAAAAGACTTCAAATTATTAAAATGGTAAAAATCAAGTTTACTAAGTGCTTTTCTAACTACTCTATTATCAAAATCCGAAATTTTGAAATCTTTGATTTTATAGGTTCTATTTCCAGAATCTTCACTTTCAAAGATTGCTGTCGCAATTCCATAGCCGGTTTGCAATCTTACTTTGTGTGTTTGCTTTGTTATAGTTGTCGGTAATGAAAAGATGTCCTTCCGGTCATTTTCAATTTTTTGATTCAAGAAAACTAATCCATTATTATAAAAATCACTTTCTTTGAAATCAAACTTCAGATCTAATTGAATTTCTCTCGATTCCTTCGGTTTTATCCCCATTTCATGTAAGGCTTCATTCAGCTCATGTATATATTTAGGGTTATAAGCACTGTGATAATAGAGTTCTTCGCAGATACGGAGCTCATTATCAATATCTTCATCATATTTTCTCTGGAATTTTGGGTCTGTTATATCCAGAGAAAAGGGACAATAACGAGCACCTCTTCCTATTAGCTGGGCTTCCGAAATGGTTGTTTTTCCAATTTGTCCTGTTTTAGTATTCTTATCTCGGGTATTATACAGTCGCACAATATCAAAAAGATTGAGAACATCCCAGCCTTCATTCAGCATATCAACAACAAAGATAGCCCTGTATTCATTATCAGGGTCTTCGAGTGTGTTTACTGCAATCTGCTTTTCTTCTGATTCGGATTTACTATTTACAACAATACATTTATCTTCTGAAAAATCCTCTTTTATCTCATCAACAAGGCTTTGTATGTTGATATTATTATCTTTTATGTAACTAAAGACTTCTTTAATTGAATTGTCTGCTGTAGCTGAATTAAGTTTATTAATATCGGATATTTTAAGTGTTTTAATCTTGTCTGTAAACTCGTCAAAGAACAATTTACTATCGTCAATTTTTTTCGATTTAAGCAGCACAACAGGTTTAATATGGAGTCTGTTCTTCTCGAATATTTTTCTTCTAAACTGGCTCAACAGACAGGCTTGCAATGCTCTGTCAATATTGCTTATGTCCGCTTGCAGAACTTTCACCTCTTTTGAATAACCATCAAGTCGGAACTGTTTTAGAGAGTAGTCGAACAGTATTTTATCAAAATATTTATTTGCCACATCTTCATTTGATAAATCAGCGGTTGCCGTAAATTCCAATAATAGGTTTTCAATGTTTGAGCGAAAAATCCTGTTTACCGTACCTTCCCATGAAGTAACTTCTTCAAACAGAGTCTTTGTTAAATCTTTTTTTCTTTTTGTTTCAGCATTGATATGGTGTGCTTCATCGGATATTAGAACGATTTTTTTATCAGAGAAATCTTCATAGGTTAAAGAATTTTCTCTCGGAGTGTTTAGCCTTGAATGTAGTCCCTGAATTGTTGTAAAGACAATGTTGATATCATCTTCATTTACTGCCTGAAAGTTATCTACCTCCTTAACCGTCACCTGTTTGCTTGAAAAACTAAGTGATTCCGCAAACAGATATTTAATTGAAGCCGGATTAAGAAAGTTTTCCCTTGTTTTGTTGATGATATTTGTACTGTTTACAAAAAACAGAAAGTTGCGATAACCCTGTTCATAGAGATACAAAATAAGCCCTGCCATTATCAGGGTCTTACCACTTCCGGTTGCCATGTGAAACAAAATCTGAGAAGGTTTTTGTCTGATAGTCTGGTTATTGTAATAAAACAGAAAGCGTGAAAAAGCTTCTTCCTGATATGGTCTTAGTTCAAAAGTCGAATTAAGATTAGACTTTATGCTTTCAGGTATTTCCGGTAATGTCTGCCCCAGTTCTTTAAATGCAGTTATTTTTTGCTCTAAGGTTTGTCCATTCATGCTTTACCGCCATAGAACTTGTGATTCAGCTTTTTATCTTCATCGCTGATACTGTAATCAACATCATCTATTTCAGAATATGGTACATAGAGCATATTTTTATCAAGCGTTTCAATAAGAAAGCGTTTCTGATCTTTAAAGGGAAGTTTTTCAAACTCGTCTATACTGGCATTGATTGTTTTGATGTCCACTTTGTAGGAGATAAATGCTTTATCCTGCATTTTTTTCCAGATTTTGAGTAATGATTTTGCGTCTTTAGTTTCATTTATTTTATCAATATATTCTTGGTTAGCTTTTGAAAGCTCGCAGTAAGTGAAAGAACCGCCACCTTGCCATTTAACATCTTTGGAAACACCTGTTTGATCATAGTTATTTGAAGGTATTAATTCATCATTTTTTTCAATGTTTTTACCAATAACATTTTGCAGTCTTATAACAGAATCGTTCTTTCCATAATCTAATTGTTCAATACCTATAAATCTGCGATTCATTTTTAAAGCTACGGCACAAGTTGTACCTGAACCTAAATGATAATCAAGTACGATATCATTTTCGTTTGTAAATGTTGAGATTAATATCTTTAGGAGCTGTTCAGGTTTTTGACCGTTAGGAAAACTTACACCTCCTTCTCTTGTAACATTATTCCAATTTAGTTTATTCCATAGAGTTCCTAACTTTTCCTTTTTGTATAAATTATTATCTTCAATAATAGTGACATTTGAAAACCAACTTACTAATCTTTTTTTAGATCCTACAAAATGAACAGTTGTTTTTTTACCTTTATTTTTCCCTGATGTAGGGTAATATTCAATGTAATATAAATTTTCATCCTTACCTGTAGCTTCCTGTACTCTTGTTCTTATAGATGTTTGAGCATTTTCTGTCGTAAATCACTGCTGTCCGGTTTAATTTCCAGCCCCCTCAAAAAGCCAAAGATTTGATGAAATAGGGGAAGGTGGAGGCGGATGAAATAATTCGGAGATATCCCGGCGATCCAGAATGGTTAACTTGAGGACCTGCATTATTTTTTGAAACGTCGATTCAATTCCATGTAGTACCTTCATCATCCAAATGAGAACATACACAATTAATGCTATCCAGATTTGACTCCATACTGCATTCTTACTCGTTCCGAAGAAAGTTTTAATTTTCAGATTTTGCTTGATCCATTTAAAGAATAGCTCAACCTGCCAGCGTTCCTTATAAATATCCGCGATCTCATGTGCTGGCAAGTCGAAGTTGTTTGTGAGAAAACGGTATACCTTCCCATGCTCCGGATCTTTATACGTAACCACTCGGATCAGGTCGGGATAGTTTGCTTCGGCACTATCTTGGGTAAACTTCATCCAAGCATCTTCAAGTACCGGCCCATCGGGATTCTTATGGTATACAAGAGTTGTTCTCACCCTGGCATTCTTCTTTAATCTGGTTACGAATGTAACGTCATCTAATTGCAATTTGTGAAATGACTTATAGTTATTATACCCCCGATCAAAAACCATAATATCTCCCTTCTTGCGGGGAAAATCTAAAAGCGTATTCGTCTCATGGAGTTTACCGGTACTCAGCTGTACATAATTTGGTAGTGCGCTGTCACTGTTATAGCTGGCGTGCAGTTTTATTGCCCCCTTTGTTGTACGAAACTGAGCCCAGTCATAGCGCGAGAGGCAGAGGTCGATTGTCGTGGCATCAATGATTTGCAAGGGATTGCGAAAACGGTGGTTCGGCGTATGCATTGTACCTGCCTGACCAAGGAGCTGATAAAATAAATCCTTAAAGATATCACTGCTGCGTTTTGCCAGGGCATCAGCGACAGTGGATTTTTTTACCGGCGCCATGCCGGCATGATAGAGTTTAGCATGCTGGGAGTGCATGGTTGCTATGACTTCATTCAGACTGAATGCCTGTGAAACTTGTGCATAGGTCATTGTTTTAAGAAGAAGATCTGTGGAGAGGGTCCGTATTCCTTTATCTCCATCGTGCAAATCGACAATTTTCTTGAAATCATATCGTGAAATGACGCTATTCAATGTGCCAAGCACCGTGCTATACTTTTTCATGCTAGTAATTTCCTTTTGTGTAATGGTTTAGTGGTAAACACATTATGCACAGATAAAAGGCAAATTACTAGCTTTTTTTATTTAGGGCCTCCTGAAAAAACCTTAACCCTATACATATAAATGAAATACTGCTAGGATTTGTGTATGAAGTACACGGTTTTTGCGAAAACCAGGCAAAAACCCTTGCACCTGTTTTCTTGGCGGGAGGGATTATGTATAGAACTGAGGACAAAACGCAGCTTTCATTTGAAGATTTCTATCTCCCATTTGGAGGCAAACTGAACCCCAATAACCGCTGGGTTCAGCTTGCTGATTTAATTCCCTGGGAAGATTTAGAAGCAGAATACGCCTCACAGTTTGCTATCGAAAGCGGGCAAGGCGCTCCGGCGATCCGTTTCCGTACAGCATTGGGTGCCCTGATTATAAAGGAAAAATTAGGAATTACAGATGAGGAAACCGTGGAGCAGATTCGTGAGACGCCTTACCTGCAATATCTCATCGGAATGCAGGGGTACCAAGATGAGACTCCTTTTGATCCATCAATGATGGTCCATTTCAGAAAGCGAATCAGCATGGACATGATCACTCACGCAAATGAATTGATTATTGCCGAAGAACGTAAAAAAAAACTGAAGATGATACGGAAGCTGAAAAAGAAGAAAATCCTGAGGTAGAAAACAACGGAAAGCTTCTGATTGATGCCACCTGCGTACCCGGTGATATTCGATATCCCACCGATCTTTCGATTTTAAACGAGAGCCGGGAAAAACTGGAAACCATCATAGACGTTCTTCACGCAAAACGGGCCAAGGGGGCGACAAAACCCCGAACCTACCGGCAGAAAGCGCGAAAGGATTTTTTGGCGGTCATCAAAAAGCGCAGAGCAAGCAAGAACAAGATGCGCAAGGCAATACGCAAGCAGCTGGGGTACATACGCCGTAATCTCCGGCATATAGAGCAATTAGCGACGGTAGTCGGCTTGAATAGCCTGTCTCGGCAGCAGTACCGGAATATGCTGGTGATCTCGGAAGTCTTTCGCCAGCAGGCACTGATGTATGAATCCAAAGATCATCGAATGTCAGGCCGGATCGTGAGCATATCCCAACCCCATATTCGCCCCATAGTCAGGGGAAAAGCCGGAACCCCGGTTGAGTTCGGCATGAAGATTTCATCCGCCAATATTGACGGGTACATGTTTATCGATCGCTGTTCATGGGATCCATACAACGAGTCTGGTGATTTAGTCATGCAGGCTGAAAAGTACAGGCACAGATATGGCGTGTATCCGGCATCAATACACGCCGATCAGATTTACCGCACCAGGGATAACCGAAATTGGTGCAAGGAACGGGGAATCAGATTATCCGGTCCGCCGCTTGGTCGGCCACCGAAAGATCGTGGTGAAAATCGGGAACGAAAGAAGCTGGCTCGTCAGGATGAGCTGGATAGAATAGCTGTCGAAGGGACATTTGGCAGAGCAAAACGACGGTACTCAATGGGTCGTTTAATGACAAAGCTTGCTGAGACCAGTGAATCGCAGGTGGCCATGATCATGCTGGTGATGAACCTGGAAAAGATTCGGAAGGATCTTTTTTACGTCTTTATCATAGCTATGCTACGCAGCCGAAAAATTACGAAGTCTCATTTCCCCGTGGTATTGGGGTATGGTAATATGGCAGCATAGGGTTTTTTCAGGAGGCCCTATTTAACCGGACAGCAGTGGTCGTAAATATTTTTTCATAGTATTTGGTGTATACATCTATCTCAGAAATGTTCTCTTCCTTAGCCAATCTACTAATACTTTTTGTTTCGTAGTTTTCAATTTTATATACTTCTATATCATTTCCATAACCATCTTTTATTGTTTTAAAAGTAACCGTCAATTTACCAGGCCCTGCACAACCTGAGCTTTAGATGGAATAATTCTTCCACATGGAGGAATTATGGATAAAAAAGTAGAGAAATGGAAGGCTATCACCGATCAATGGCGGGAAAGTGGACAAACCCAAAAGGAGTTCTGCCGAAATCACGAAATCAAGCTTTCAACGCTACATTACTGGATGAAGCGGGTTAAGAATTCCATGACCAGTGAATCTCCAAATCGGGATCTGGTCCACATTGAACCGAAGGGGCGCATGGCTTCTTCCAATGATATAGTAATAGAGATTGATCGAAGGTTTCGCATCATGGTGCCGGATAGAATCTCCTCCGAACGTCTGCAAGCAGTTTTGGCGGCATTCCGGTGATTCCTGATCTGTCCCAACTGGATATTTATGTCCGTCCAGGTGTTACTGATATGCGCAAGCAGGTGAACGGTTTATCGGAAATTGTCGAGCAGAAGATGAACCACTTGGCCATGTCTGGATCCTTGTTTCTGTTCTGCAATCGGAACCGGAGATTACTCAAATGTATCTGGTGGGACCGCAACGGGTTCTGTCTGTGGCTCAAGCGGTTGGAAAAAGACCGCTTTCCCTGGCCGGACACCGAGGAACAGGCAAAGCAGATCACCACAGCCCAACTACAGATGATTCTGGACGGCATTGATTTTTGGCACGCCCATAAGGCAATTGAGTATGTCGAATGTAACTGAAATGACTTCCCTCAACTGCTGAGTCCATGCTAGAATTTAGATCATGTTGAGCGCAGCGGAGATTGAACAGTTACCAGACGCAGTCAAGACCCATATAACCGCACTGGACTCCCGACTTGCTGAGCGCGAACTAGAAATCGAAGACCTTCAGGAACAACTTAAACTGGCCCGGTTTCGAAAGTTCGCCCGCACCAGCGAGTCCGCTTCTGACCTGCTGCAGACGATGCTGTTTGAAGAGTCGCAGGTCGCCTCGACACCGGCAGATGATACGGATGCCACAGACACAGTTACAACAGTCACGTCTCATACCCGAAAGAAACGGGGGCGAAAACCATTATCCGATGACCTACCGAGGGTCGATGTCATCCACGACATCCCGGAAGACGAGAAGCACTGTGGATGCGGTCATGAGCTCTCCAAAATCGACGAAGAAGTCAGTGAAAAACTGAAAACCATCCCCGAACAGTTTTTCGTCGAACGGCATATACGGCCCAAATATGCCTGCCGTAAATGTGAAGGTTCCGGGGACGAAGACAAACCGGTGTTCCGTATTGCTCCGGTTCCTCCGTCCATCATCCCTAAGAGTATTGTCACCCCGGAGCTTCTGGCATTCATTATTCAGAACAAGTTTGTCGATCATCTACCCTTTTACCGGCAGGAAAAGCGCTTTGAACGGGTTGGAGCGAGAATCAGCCGGCAGGATATGTCAAATTGGCAACAGAAAGCGTACGAGCTACTGAAACCCTTTAAAACCCTCATGAAAGCGCAGATTCTGTCCGGATCGGTCGTTCAGATGGATGAAACCACCGTCCAGGTCATGAATGAAGAGGAAAAATCCAATACCAGTAAATCGTATATGTGGCTCGCAAGAGGAGGCCCGCCTGATAAAAAGGTGGTGGATTATGAATATCACCGAAGCCGCGGGTCAGACTATGCAAAAAATTACCTCAAAGAATTCTCAGGCTACTTACAAACCGACGGGTATGTTGGATACGAAACAGCTCTCAAGAACCGGAACGATATCGTACATGTTGGCTGTATGGCTCATATTCGCCGGAAATTCTTCGAAGCAGGCAAGTCATCAAAGAAAGCCGGAAGCGCTCATGAGGCGGTTTCGAAAATCGCCAAGTTTTACCGTATAGAGAAAGAACTGCGTAGCCTTGATCTGTTAGATGAAGAATTTATCTCTGAACGCAAGGCACGAATTGCACCGGTAGCCAAAGATTTCAAAGCATGGCTCGACAAGAAAGCCCTGAGCATTCGCCCCACCAGTGCCACTGGTCAGGCAGTAAGTTATGCGCTCTCGCAGTGGGACAAGATCATGAAATATCTCGAACATCCTCAGCTCACCCCGGACAACAACAGTTCGGAAAATGCTATTCGTCCTTTTGTGCTTGGACGCAAGAACTGGCTATTCAGCGGGAGCCCACAGGGGGCAGAATCCTCCTGTTTCATGTTCTCGCTCATCGAGACTGCCAGACAGAATGGTTTGAACCCCTACGGCTATCTGGTTCATGTATTCACCCGTGCACCAGAGATTGCCCTTTCTGGAAAATGGGAAGAATTACTGCCCTGGAACATTAAGGACGAACTCTTGGAAATGAAGTCGATTTTACAGGCTTAAATTTACGCTTACTTTTAAAATAAATACCTGGGCTACTATTTAACAAAACAGAAGTATATTTAAAACTAGTGCCTTCTTCTTTCATTTCTTTTAAATATTCTTGAAAGGGTAGCATTAAATATTGCTGCTCAACAAATTGAAAGTCATTAAAGTTTTTAGTATATATATGAATAGTTTCATGGGATTTCTGAAAGCTCTTACCTGCATGTGTACCGCTTACACCTGCAGTTTTAGTTTTTATAACTATTGAATTTATATAATTCTCATCATTGAAAACATTATCCATTAGAACTTTAAGATAGCCTTGTTCGTTCTCATCACAATGGACACATAGCACTCCATCTCTTTTAAGTAATTCTTTTGCAAGCATTAAGCGATTTCTCATAAATGTTAACCAAGTGGAATGGTTGAAGTTGTCATTGTATTTAAAGCTATCGCTACCAGTATTATACGGAGGATCAATGTAAATAAGTTTTACTTTCTCCCGATAATTCTTTAAAATTGAAGAAAGCCCTAAAAGATTGTTTCCTTTTATTATCAGATTATCTTTTTCAGAAACTTCCTCAACTGTATGTTCACCATCTTTATCAAACTTTTTCCAATTAGTTAAAACCTTCGGGCTTAAAAGTCTATCAATCTCATCAGGAGCAAGGGTTTCATTCCAGAATATTTCATCCCGCTTTGCATCTTCTTTATCCTGTCTACCTTCCAGCACACAGTCTTTATACGGCCAGCTTAAAACAACATCTTTTTTTTCGGTGATGTATTCATCATCTGTAGTGAGTCCGACTTTATTCTTGAAAGCAGTGTAAGAGTCGGGCAGAAATTGTTTATTGCTGATAAATTTCTGGAATTTTATCTTATCAAAAACAAATGTGCCTTCAATATCCTGAAAGAAATGCTTTTTTATCTTTTTGTCTGAAAGAAGAAGCTTTATTAGCATCGGTTCAAGCTTTAATGCGTCTTCAACAATGACGTTTTTTAGTATTCTTCCTTCTGAGGTGTATTTTTCTTCTTTTGAAAAAAGTTTGGTTAAATCTTCAAGTAAATTCTGCATATTGTTCCTCTGTTAAATCAATCCTTCTTTTGGAGAAGGTTGGTAATTTTTTCTTTCAAATCTTGTATTTTTTCTTCTGATATTTCATTATTTGCCAGCTTTGATAAAGCTGTCAAAGGTTTAATATCTTTCCTTTTAGGTGCTTCGTACCCTAGAAATGACTCCATATCTACATCAAAGAAGTCTATTTCGCATGTAAAATCGTTTTTGTTACTTTTAATATAATTGTTAATTTCTTCCTGACCGATTTTTTCACCATCACCGTCATAAAGTACAGAATGATTTATACCAAGCTCTGAAAAAAGATTCATATATCGATGTATGTTGAATTTACCCATGGAATCTAATACATAAATCTGCTTTTTTTGTAACTCTTCCCAAGAATTAGCTATAAGATAATCAAATATTACTTTTTCAGTTGCACCTTCACAAATCAATACATGTTTGGCGAAAAAAGCTGATGCTCTCTCTGTATCAAGCCATAAAGCATATCGGAAACTTTCATCATCAATCTTCTTAAGAATATCTGGAGTTTCTTCACCAAGGTGCTTATTATTTATAAATTTAATCAGTTTCGGGTCACTACTATCATTTACTAATAAATCTGAAAAATACTTATACATGCCTGTATTCGTATCCCATAACTTTTCAAGAACTTCATTCTTTATTTGATATATTGATGTTCTTCCGCTGTTTTTGTTTACTTTTATTATAGATGGCAACTGATTGATGTTCTTACTTACGAATGTTGTGGAATGAGTTGTTATCAATATTTGATTTTCTTTTGAAAGTCTCTTCAGACTTAGATTTAAATATTCCTGTTGTGAAGGGTGTAAAAAAGCCTCTGGCTCTTCGAATAGCAACAAGGTGAAATCAGGGTTGAAATCCTTTTTCTTTGGTGTTTTCTTGTCCACATATTTACTGCTTAAACGAATGAGAGTATACATAATGTGCCTCTGTAATCCCTGGCCTAAATTATCAATATCGACTTCTGAATCCTTGAGGTTTCTATCAGTTACATAGTGATTTAGAAGGTTTTTTACTATATCTTCCGGTTTTATTGCATTAATTTTAAAACCAAAATCTATTTCCCAATGAGAAATCTGCTCATTGATATCCTGAACAAGGCTGTTTAGAGAGAACTCGTCTCCTTCAGATTCATCTTTAAATTCTTTATTGAAATCTTCAAGAGCTGTGTTTAATTGCGAGTAGGAAGGGCTATTTGAAACAATTTTCTTGAAAACAAAGTTTGTTATGTCTCTTAATGGGGATGGGCCAGATAGTTTTAAAGTGTCAGAAGTTTTAGACATTTCAGGGATGTAAATAGCAGAACCCAATTTAGCGGAAGATATGTTTTTCGCCCCATAAAATTGATTCTTAGATAATTCACCCTTTTCATAAGCAAAAATATTGCTATTCTTCGAATCAACCCGTTCTTTATCATCAGATTTAAAATATCTTCTGACTTTCAGAACCTTATCAGTAGTTTTATATTCTTCTTTGATAAGTTCATTTTCTTCATCTGACAAGATAAGAGTTAATTCAATCCACGATTCTTTATCATCAGTATCGAACTTGGGAAAATCTTTCTTGTCATTGTATTTAGTACCACCTTCTTCATAAAAAACTCGAAGTGCGGAAATTACATTTGTTTTGCCAGCATTGTTTTCACCGACTAATAGACTAAAGGCATCAAGATCGAATGATTCTTCTTTAATTGACCTGAAATTGTGAATTTTTACAGTTTTAATTTTCATTTCATACCTTCTTCTTTCTTAGCCCGGCATGGACGCCGGGCTTCTTAGGGCGCGGTCTCTATGTCCATTTCTATTTATTTATATCATATTTTCTCTATTTTGAAAAATTTTGTCCATATAACATATTTATTAAACCCAATTCTCTTATCAATCGAAAAATAACATATCTCGAAATAAGTTTTTAAAACGAATATTGGCTATTTTATTATTAAATCCACGGTTTTGCAAGTTTTGATCAAAACGTCATTCACGACCGGTTATTACCTGTTCCTGATAATCAACGACCCGATCCGGAAATCTGACACATTACTTCAGACTAAACGCTCCGAATATCAAACAGCCCTGCGGGACTCACCCGCTGAGCACCCTTCGCATGAATTCCACCCTCCTGGGCGCAAAGTTCACGACATAGCCGAGGCTGCACCCAGAAATGCGCAAATAATTCAGCAACTGAGCCTCGTGCTGTTCATTCAATGCGGCTACCGCCTTTACCTCCACCACAATACACCCGTTTACAACAAGGTCTGCGTAGTACTCTCCAACTACTTCCCCCCGAAACAACACCTCAAACTGCTGCTCATAGCCTACCGTGCACCCCAGCTCCCGAAATGCCATGTACAATGCATTGTGATACGGCTGCTCCAAAAGACCCGGACCCAATTCACGGTGAACTGAAAACACTCCGTCTAAAACCGTCTTCGACAACTCCTCATACAGCATGGCTGCCTCCTTTTTTCTTCCCCCGCACCGGAACGAAGGAATGGTCAAGGCCCCGCAGAAGGCGGGAGCGAAGCGTGCCTTGAGGATTCCTGAGTGAAGGACATAATAAAAAAAGGGGAGGGCAGGAACATGTAACCCGCCAATTTAAAAAAACTTCAGGATAGGAAATCCTGTACAGTTACATGTCGCGCTCTGTCGCGCCCGTCGCGGTCACCGCATCAAGCAAATCATCCGGCTGACAACATCCCGGTGTCTGCATACCACCACAAAAGCCACTGCTGTACGCTGCAACCGTCACCTTGAGCACTTCACGCCGAAATTCCCCCGGTCCTTAACATCCCGTGCACCTACCTGTCGCGCCCCGTACATCTACATCTCGCGCCCGTCGCGGTTCCCATCAAAAAAATACACAACCCAAAGCTACCTTCAAAAATTCACATATTTCCCTGCTGGATCCCAATCCGTGCTCCTAAGCGGAACCGCCGGCGGTGAAACATGGCAACAGTCCGAATAACGCTCTCATGTAGCGGTGAAAAATACACCCCGATCAAGAGTCACCGAAGTAATCTGTCCTTTGGCCTCCAGAGTTCCCAGGTACTTATTGATCTCATTTGTATGAATTCCCAGAAATGCGTGTAAATCTTCAAGAGTGCACGGCCGCCGTGCGATAGTTTCCAAAATGGCAGACTCAACATCACCGTCATACGACTCAATGGCTGAACGATCCTGAGGCAGTGCAATAATCTCCACATTGGGCATGTTCCAATACTCACGAATATCCTGCAAATCCTGTACGCTGAGGGGAATCAAATCTGCAACAACACCCGGGCGATCCAGGGTATTCAGCTGGACGCGGTCAGGATCGATATTCTTAATTGCCGTCTTCAACAAATCCAGCTCATCCTTCGAATCGTTAAACCCTTTCAGGAACAGAACCTCCAGCCAAACCTCACCGGTGAACTCCTTCCGCAGGTCCATGACTCCCTGAATACAGGCTGCTACATCCAGTTCCGCTGTCGGCCGGTTGATTCTCTCGAAAACCTTCTGACTGGCTGCATCCAGGGAAGGCAGGATAACATCCGCAGCAAGGATCGACTCCCGAACCTCCGGATCAGATAACAGAGTTCCGTTGGTGAGAATAGCCGTTCTCAAGCCGGGGTAATGTGTTTTGATCCAGGTTAAAACATCACCAATCCGGCTGTTGAGCGTCGGTTCCCCGGAACCCGAAAAGGTGATGAAATCGATACGGGGAGTCCCCTTCAAACACTGCTCCAGTTCTGAAATAACCCGATCGTACCGTATGTATTCCATTCTCTCCAGAGTAAGCTTTGTGGTTTTCCCCACCTCACAATACACACAATCCAGGGAGCATACTTTTTTGGGCACCAAATCTATGCCCAGGGACATCCCCAACCGCCTCGACGGCACTGGTCCGAAAACATACGTATACTTCTCTGCCAAAACAAACCTCTCTTCGCTTATCTGTTGCGCCATGTCCCGCCCGTCGCGGTCACCGCATCAAGCAAATCATCCGGATGACAAAAGACCGCTGTCTGCATACCACCGCAAAAGACCCCGCTGCCCGCTGCAACCGTCACCTTGAGCACTTCACTCCGAAATTCCTCCGGTCCATAACATCCCGTGCACCTACATGTCGCGCCCTGTAGTGCCTGTCGCGGTTCCCTCCAAAAAAATCCCAATCCCGCGGTCCCTTCATGAAACCGTGGTCTGACAGGCCGGACACATTGCTCAGGATCAGGTTTTTTCGTATCCTTGGCAAGAATGCTCATCACCTCCAAGGAAAAAATATGACCGATCTCATGGAAAATATCCTTACCAACCTCGGATTATCCGTCTCCACCGCCGTCATCCTGGAAAAGTCGCTGTTTGTACTCGCCGTTTTGCTGCTCAGCTGGCTCGCCGATATAATCAGTAAGAAAGTCCTTCTGAAAGTCCTCACCGATCTCACCAGAAAAACAGCCGCCACCTGGGATGACATCATCGTAAGACGGGGCGTTTTCAAGAATCTGGCCCACTTCGCCCCCGCACTCGTTCTGTACTTTCTCCTTCCTGCCATATTTACACAGTCCGGTGACATTCTGGCCGTAATTCAGCGCATAATCCTCGTCTACATGGTGGGGGTTACCGTGCTCGTGCTGGACTCCCTGCTCAGCGCTGTTCAGCACATTTACCAGGGCTATGAGGTATCCAAAAACCGTCCCATTAAAGGCTATATTCAGGTGGGGAAAATTGTGTTGTACGCCATCGGTATGGCCCTGATGATCACCACCCTGCTGAACCGCTCCCCCCTGGGCCTGTTATCGGGTATCGGCGCCCTGTCGGCGGTCATCATGCTGGTCTTCCGGGATTCCATCCTGGGCCTGGTCTCATCCATCCAGCTCACCGCCAACAATCTCATCCGCATCGGCGACTGGATAGAAGTCCCCCAGTTCGGTGCCGATGGTGATGTGGTGGATATCACCCTGCAGACTGTGAAGGTGCAGAACTTCGACAAAACCATAGTCACCTTTCCCATCTATGCACTCACCAGCTCCAGCTTCCGGAACTGGAGGGGCATGGCCGAGGCCGGCGGCCGGAGAATTAAACGCGCCATTTCCATGGATATCAACACCATCAGATTTTTAACCGAGGAAGAGATGGACAATCTTCAGAAGATATCCCTGATCAGCTCCTACCTGAAACAACGGCGGCAGGAAATATCTGAACATCGCAGTGAAGATCCTCCCGGCGGCGGTCTGGCGAATACCCGCCGATTAACCAATATCGGTACATTTCGTGCCCATGTGGCCGCCTACCTCAGCGCCCATCCTCAGATCAGCAATGAAATGACATTTCTGGTGCGGCAGCTTCCCCCGGGACCCACCGGACTGCCCATTGAAATATATGTCTTCAGCCGGAATACCATATGGGCGAT
This sequence comes from Salinispira pacifica, assembly GCF_000507245.1. Classification (GTDB taxonomy): domain Bacteria; phylum Spirochaetota; class Spirochaetia; order DSM-27196; family Salinispiraceae; genus Salinispira; species Salinispira pacifica. The sequence continues at coordinate 1,185,031 of NC_023035.1, forward strand.
TTATGAAAGCATTCAGGCTGATATTTTTGACCACCTTCTGGCGGTGGCTCCGGAGTTCGGGCTTCGGGTGTACCAACAGCCCGGCAGTTACGACATGTCCCGGATATTCGATTCCGTTCATCCCCGAAGCTCATAGCCCTCCCGCTGTACTCGGGAACCGGCGGCAGTGTCCGGCTTCCCGGGGATGAATGAAAACCGCTGATCCCGGTAGCCAATGGTCCGCTCAACTTGGTATCTTATCCCCATGGCCGATACAAAGCACCCCATCACGGCTTTCGCCTGCTAATCAAGGAGCACTCATGTCCCCGAACACAGACCCCCGCACCCGCATGGATGAACTGGTAGAACAGCTTCAGCACCACGAATACGCATACTATGTTCTCAGCCAACCGGAAATAACCGACCGTGAATACGACAACCTCTACCATGAACTGGAAACGCTGGAGAAAGAGCAGCCCGACATCAGGAGAGCTGACAGCCCCACCAGACGTGTAGGGTCTGACCTGAGTTCCCAGCTTCCCGAGGTTGACCACAGTATTCCCGTCCTCAGTCTGGATAAGGCCTACGGCATCGATGAAATCCGCCAATGGATACGCCGCTGTGCCAAAGGGCTCTCCCATCCCTTCCACATAATAATAGAGGAAAAAATGGACGGCTCATCCCTGGTGCTGTATTACCGCGGTGGCGAACTGGACATGGCCGTAACCCGGGGCAACGGCAGAGTCGGCAACGACATCACCGAAAATGTGCGCACCATCCGCATGATCCCCCTGCGGCTGAGCAGGAACGTGGATGCGGCGATCCGGGGTGAAGTCTATATGACGGTGAGCGATTTTCAGGCCATCAGCGGGGAAGGGGAGTACGCCAATCCCCGGAATTTCGCCAGCGGAACCTTGCGGAGAATCAAAAGCCGGGATGTGGCACGGGTTCCCCTGCGCTTCTTTGCATACGAACCCTACGGCGAGAGTTTCGGCGACTCTCATGAGGATAATCTGAGGCAGCTCAAGGAGCTGGGACTGGTGGTAAATCCCCACCAGACCAGAATTCCGGTGGATGGGGAAGACGAGGATTCTCTGGCCCGGGCCATCACGGAAATAGAGAAATATCTGGATATGAGCACCCGCCGCAGAGGCGATCTGGACTACGAAATCGACGGCATGGTGCTGAAGATCGATGAGATTCCCTTCCGGGAGGAGCTGGGCTACACCGGCCATCATCCCCGCTGGGCCATCGCCTACAAATTCGAAAGCCCCCGGGGCGTAACCACCGTAAACAGCATAGACGTTCAGGTGGGACGAACCGGCCGCATCACCCCGGTGGCCCGGATAGAACCGGTGTTTGTGGGCGGCACCACCATCTCCAATGTGACCCTCCACAATCAGGACTATATTTCCGCCCTGAGCCTTGCTCCCGGCGATACGGTTGCGGTAAGCCGGCGGGGAGACGTGATCCCCGCAATTGAGGAAGTGGTTGAAAAGGGGGAAGGGGAGCATCCCCTGTGGACCATGCCCGAATCCTGCCCGTCCTGCGCTACCGCATTGGAAAAAACCGGAGCCCATCACTTCTGCCCCAATTTCGACTGCCCCGATCGTCAGAAGGGGCGGCTGATCTTTTTTACCGGCCGTAATCAGATGGATATTGATAATCTGGGCTCGGAGACGGTGATCACCCTGCTGAAAGAGGGGCTGATTTCCGATGTTCCCGACCTTTTTCGCCTGAATTATGATGATATTGCCGCTTTGGAGGGCTTTGCCGAGAAAAAAGCCGAGCTGATACGCCAGGGGATCGATGCCGCCCGGCACCGGCCCTACCGGCAGGTGCTTGTGAGCCTGGGCATCCACGATCTGGGACCGAAAATGGCCGAGCTTCTTGAGGAGGCAGGCTACCGCAGCATCGATCAGCTCTACGAACTGATTGACCGGGGCGGGGAGGCCGAGCTGACCGAAATTAAGGGGATCGGGGAAAAAACCGTGGAAACCGTGGTTGAGCAGCTGAAGGAACCCAGAATGCGGGATATGATCGCCGAACTGAAGGATGTGGGCCTGAATTTCCAGGCTGAAGAACCTTCCCCCGCCGGTGATCTGCCCCCACAGATCTTCCGGGACCAGAGATGGTGCGTAACCGGAAGCTTTGAGACCTTCAAACCCCGATCTTCCGCCATGGAAGAGGTGAAACTCCGGGGCGGGGAAGCGGTGAGCGATGTGAGTTCCAAAACCACCCATCTCCTTGCCGGAGAAAAAGCCGGCAGCAAGCTGGAGAAGGCCCGAAAACTGGGTGTCCGGGTTGTCAGCGAAGAAGAATTTCTGGCCATGCTGAAAGAATCCTGATCAGCATCGTCCCCCGGGCACATCCCGCTGCCGCCCGGCGGCTGACCGGGTTCGCCACGGCCGCTATCCATCGGCCGCAGGCTCTCTGCGCCTCGGCCGCTAACCGGGGGCTCTCCCCGACCGATAGCCGCCGCTCGGCGGTTCCACAGCGTTTTCCGGCGGCTAACGGCCTTGCAGCTGTTCCAGGCTGATACGGTGGCGCAGCTGGAATATGCTGCGGTTCAGCTGGGGAATGTGCAGCGGGTTGCCGGGGAAGGCGAACTGCCGGTTCTCTGCATCCCCAAAAGCATGGCCGGAAGCATGGCCGGAAGCATGCCCGGCCCACCGGTCCAGCAGCTCATGAAGGCGTTGGGCGGTCTGCAGGATTTCAGAGGCCCTGCTTCGCATGGGAATGCGGACCCTGCCGGCCCCCCGGCCCGTCGCCGATCCCGGCCCTGTTGTTCTTCCTGTTGCTCTTTTCGGTGCTTTGTTCAGTGCTCTGCTTAATTCCCCGGGGTGAATCGAAACTCCAGCCTGCCATCGCTTTTCTTCAGGGAGATATTCCACGTCCAGGATCAGTCCGGCGTCTTCCCGGACAAGTTCTTTTACCCCCTGAAGCAGAAGCCCGGGTTCCGCCGGAGGATCTCCGGTAAGGAGGGTGCGCCCGTCGTCTTCGCTTCGGGTGATAACGCTCCGGATGCTCACCCCTTCCTCCCGGGCTCTGATCAGGGTGAGGGCGAACCGGGGATCGTTGTGGTAATTGGGAATAACATACTCCGGGCTGCCGTGGTTGATCACAAACAGAAGAAGGCCGCGGATCCCTTCGCTCTTCTGAAGCTCCATGAGAAGTTCCAGATGTTCACAGGCACGGATGCTCGGCGCATCGGGGAACATGGCCGCACCTGCTTCCACAAGGCTGCATGATTTCACCTCGGCCATCCAGGAATCCGTACCGTTCTCAAACGCCAGATCCAGACGGTGATCGCCGGATTTCACCTCCCTGCGCAGTCCGGAAGCATGGGGAAACAGGGCGGGAACCGCCAGTTCGGCGGCCGCAGAGTTTGCGGCTGCGCTTACCATTGGAACCCAGGCCTCCCCGTGGCGCAATGCAGCCAGAGACCAGGGCAGTTTGCGTGCGGGGTTGGAGTGCTTCTCCAGAAGAACCTCTGTGCCCGGAAGGTACAGTTCCAAAAGCTTGCCGGGATTGGGCGCATGAACGTCGGTTTCGAAGCCCTCTTCATGGATCACCCGGATTACAAAGCGGTTTTTTCTGAATAAAAAACGGCCCCGAGAATGGGGCCGGAATAATTGAATCGCATCTTTCATTTCTGCAAGCTTACCCCATATGGCCGGGGCATTGAAGGGGGTTATGCCGGCGCATCACCCACCAGGCACATCCACTCCGCTTCAGCGGCCACTTCGTCTCCCACATAGGCAACTCCGGACTGCTTCAGCATCTTCGGGCTGATGCGGTTGTTGGTAATTTCGAAGCGCACCTTTTCATCCGGGCGAACCTGCCGGCGGAATTTCACCTTGTCGATGGTGGCCAGGAAAAAGAGCTTGTCATCTTCAAGCACTCCCGCCTGACGGACTCCTGCGCCTCCGCACTGAGCCATGGTCTCCACCAGGATTACGCCGGGAACAACCGGGTACTGGGGAAAATGTCCCTGAAAAAAGGGCTCGGAGGATGTGTACACCCGGGTGGCAACGATGTTTTCCTTACCGGCTTCCACGAGCTCATCCACAAAGAGGAATGGTTCGCGGTGGGGCAATAATTCTTTGATATCTCTCATATGACAACTCCCTTGTCTGATAGTTCGATGGGGATCTATTCGTGACGCATCCCCTTGTTCTGAGTGTAGCAGTTTTTTTGAATCAGATTCAAGAATAACACCCGGATTTTATTGACAGCCCATAGGCGAAATGATAGCGTCTTTAATTATCCGTCAGCTAATCCCCGGTGGAACGTCCAAGGAGGTCTTTACGAATGGATATGAAGGATATTTTCGAACTTATTGATAAGTTTGATGAAAGCGGGATATCAGAAATCCGCTATAAAACCGAACAGGAAAGCATTACGTTGAAAAAAGGGTCTGAACCCCAGGTATTTCACAGCAGCCCCGTATATCAGCCGGTCCCCGGAGCCATGGGCTCCCTTCCCCCGCAGCATGATGCCCAGACTTTCCCTTCAGTGAATACTGATGCAAGGGAACAGAAATCAACTGATGCTGCAACGGATGGAGCCGAAACCATCACTGCTCCCATTGTGGGCACCTTTTACCGCTCCCCTGCACCGGACAGTCCTCCCTTTGTGGACGAGGGCAGCACGGTGAAGGCCGGGAGCACCATCTGTATAATTGAAGCCATGAAGGTTCTCAATGAACTTGAAGCGGATTTCGATATGGAAGTCGTGAAGATTCTGGTGGAGAACGGTCAGATGATTGAATACGGAACTCCCCTGTTTGAGGTGAAACGCGTATGATCAAGTCCATACTCATTGCGAACCGCGGGGAGATCGCTGTTCGGGTAGTACGGGCTTGTAAAGAAATGGGGATCACCTCGATTGTGGTATATTCAGAGGCTGATGCCCACTCTCTTCCGGTCCGTCTTGCGGACAAAGCGGTCTGCATAGGTCCTCCCCCCAGCTCTTCCAGCTACCTGAAAATGGAAAATCTTATTTCTGCAGCGGTTCTCAGCGGAGCCGATGCAGTCCACCCGGGTGTGGGCTTTCTCAGCGAGAATGCCAATTTTGCCCGTGAAGTGGAAAAGGCCGGCCTCATCTGGATCGGCCCCCATCCCGACACCATCGCCCGGATGGGCGATAAGGTCCAGGCAAAGCTTACTGCCAAACAATACGGCGTACCGGTAATCCCCGGTCTTGAAGGGTCGGTGGAAGACCCCGAAGCGGCAAAAAAAGCCGCCGATGAGATGGGGTATCCGGTAATTATCAAGGCTGCATCCGGCGGCGGCGGTAAGGGAATGCGGATTGTACGGGATCCTGAGGATTTTATCGGAACCCTGAGAATTGCTTCGAGCGAAGCCCAGGCTTCGTTTAACGACGGCACGGTCTATCTTGAAAAGTATCTGGAAAACCCCCGTCATGTTGAAATACAAATTCTGGGAGACAGCCACGGCAATGTGGTTCACCTGGGCGAACGTGACTGTTCCTGCCAGGAAAACCATCAGAAGCTGGTGGAAGAAAGTCCTTCCACCGTTGTCACTCCGGAAATGCGGAAGAACATGGGCGAAGATGCAGTCCGCCTGTTCAAAGGGCTTGAGTACTGCGGTGCGGGAACCATCGAGTTCCTGGTGACCGAAGGCGCCTATTATTTCATGGAAGTAAACGCCCGTGTCCAGGTTGAGCATCCGGTAACCGAAATGGTCACCGGTGTGGATATCATCATGGAACAGATCCGGGTTGCCAGCGGTCTGGAGCTGGGTATCCGCCAGGAAAATGTACGCCTGGACGGATACGCCGTGGAATGCCGGGTGAATGCCAAGGCCCCGGGAAAAATCAGCGATTATCTTCCCCCGGGAGGCTACGGCGTACGGGTTGAAAGCTTCCTGTACAACGGCTACAGCGTATCTCCGTTCTACGATTCCATGGTTGCCAAAGTAATTTGCTATGCACAGACCCGGGATGAGGGGCTGGACCGGATGAACCGGGTGCTGGACGAACTGATTCTGGTGGGCATTCCCACCAATATCGATATCCAGAAGAAGATCATCAATTCAAAGATCTTTCGAAGCGGAGAGTACGGCACCGATGTGCTGACTCACATCCTTGCCGAGGAGGATTAATCAGATGGCAGATACCAGAGTGGCAAAACTGATTCAGAAGATATTCCGGAAAAAGATGAAATTCAGCGATTTTTCCGTTGCCGATGACCGGGGATTTCTTCAGAAAGAGCATAAATGTCCTAGCTGTAATGCCCAGCTGGATTCCGAGCTGCTGAAACAGAACTTCTATGTATGTTCCCAATGCGGCCATCATTTTCGGATATCCGCACCCGAGCGGCTGCGCTTTCTGGCGGATAACGGCGAATACCAGGAATTTTCATCTGATCTTCAAACGGTGAATCCCCTGGAATTCCCCGAGTATGAAGAAAAGGTAAAGAAGAGCCAGCAGAAAACCGGACTGAACGAAGCGGTGCAGACGGTGTTATGCCGCATTGAGGGCCGGGAAGCGGTTGTGGGTATTATGAACTTCCAGTTTCTCGGAGGAAGCATGGGGTCAGTGGTGGGCGAAAAGATTGCCCGGGCCATTCTCCTTGCAGCACAGCGGGGTTTGCCCTGTATTCTTTTTACCGCATCCGGGGGAGCCCGTATGCATGAAGGGATTTTTTCCCTCATGCAGATGGCAAAGACTTCACACGCGGCGGCCCTTCTTGAGCAGGTGGGCCAGCCCCTGTTTATTGTGCTCACCGACCCCACAACAGGGGGAGTAACCGCCAGTTTCGCCATGCTGGGAGATGTGACCCTGGCCGAGCCCAACGCCCTGATCGGCTTTGCAGGTCCACGGGTTATTGAAGGAATCATGAAGCAGAAACTTCCCATCGGCTTCCAGCGGGCGGAGTTTCAGCAGGAGAAAGGCTTTGTTGATAAAATTGTTCCCCGGTCCCAGCTTCGCAAGACCCTGGCATTTCTCATAGATGCACACAGCTACGAAGGGGGGAAGGCCTGATGCGTGACAGAGAACTTCAAAAACGAATTCGCGAACTGAAAAATCTTGCTCATGTAAAGCAGATAGATATAAACGACGATCTCAACCGGATAAGCGCAAAGCTTACCGGGGATGGTCCGGGGTCCATGGATGCCTGGCAGAGAGTAACTCTGGCCAGAAATCAGGACAGGCCCAATGTACTGGAATACATCGGCAAGATCTCCGACAGTTATGTGGAACTTCACGGTGACCGCCTCTTCGGTGATGACCTTGCAATGGTGGGCGGAATCGCCAAAATCGGCGGGGTTCCCTTCACATTCATGGGCCACCAGAAAGGCCGCACCATGAAGGAAAACCTGAAGCGAAATTACGGCTGGGCCCATCCTGAAGGCTATCGAAAGGCTCTCCGCCTTGCCCGGCAGGCGGAAAAATTCCGACGCCCCATTCTCACCCTCATAGATACCGCCGGAGCGTATCCGGGAATCGGCAGTGAAGAACGGGGCATATCCGAAGCCATTGCCACAAACCTGAAGATGTTTTCTGTCTTGAAAACGCCCATCATTGCCATAGTAATCGGTGAGGGCGGGTCCGGTGGCGCACTGGGAATCGGCGTCGGCGACAGGGTGTTCATGCTGGAAAATTCCACCTACTCGGTTATCAGTCCCGAAGGATTCGCGTCCATTCTTCTGCGGGATGCCAAGAAGAATCAGCTTGCCGCAGATCTCATGAAGATGACCGCACCGGACCTTCTGAAATTCGGAATTATCAATGGAATTATCCCTGAGCCTCCCTCCGGAGCCCATAACGACCCGGACTTTGTGGCCAGCCGGCTGAAGGAAACCATCATCACCTCCTACCAGGAGCTGAAAGATAAGAAAATGGAACAGCTCTTGAAAGAGCGGAGCCAGAAGCTGCTTTCCCTGGGAGAATTCCACGATCCCCATAACGGACAGGAAGACAGTTTTTTCAGAAAACTGTTCCGCTTCCGATAACCGCGGCATTGCATCTTAACCCGGGCTTGCATGGCCGGGGGTACAACTGCACAAAAAGGGCTGCCCCATACCAGGGCAGCCCTTTATTTTTTGCATCTACAACCTGTCGAATACTGCAATCACCTTTCAGCCGGATGCTCAGTTTCCAAACTCCTGCTGCAGCATGGTGTTCCACCCTGGTGTTCCAGCCTGGTGGGCATCGGGCAGTTCCCGCCCATCCTATATACCCTGAAAGCCCAGCCAGCTGGAAACTATCAGCGGCAGTTCCACCGCTCCGGTGAGCTGCAGAACGACGGGAAGGAGAAAGAGCAGGGTGAAGATGATCCGCAGGGGATGTTTCTTCAGTTCCGCTTTCCGGCGGATGAACGGAAGAGCTGTAAGGAGCGAAAAGAGCAGAAATACAGCTGCAAACAGCAGGCCGCTTGTACCAGGCGCTGCCTGATGCCAGTCTTCCAGCCGGAAACTCAGACCGATGAGCCAATTGGTGATCCGCGCATACTGGCCGAAAATCATCAGCACACCGATCACCACAAGAATTCCTCCGCTGATCCGCTGAATGGTCATCATATGGGGTTTCAGCTTTTTGAGAACAGAATCCGCCCTGGCGATAAACAGGCTGGTAAGAAGAAACGGCAGGGCAAGTCCCAGAGAGTAGACGGACAGAAGAACCGTACCCTGAGCCAGGTTTGATGAACCGGCTGCAAGAGCCAGAATGCTGGCCAGAATCGGTCCGATACACGGCGACCAGCCTGCGGCAAATGCCATGCCCAGAAGCAAGGCTCCGCCCATCCCTGCAGGACGCTTGGCAAGGTGAAACCGTTTTTCGTAATTCAGAAAGCTGATGAAGTTGAATATGAGATTCAGTCCGAACACCGTCACGATAATTCCGGCGATCAGATTGATCCAGTATGTTGCTCCGCTGAAGGCTGCGGCTGTTCCGCTGAAAATCATGCCCAGCACCACGAAAACCACAGTGAAGCCGAGAATGAAACTCAGCGTTTTCAGCATCAGAGGAAGCCTGGGTGATTCACCTTCCCGCAGCTCTTTCAACCCCTGTCCTCCGATGAAGGACACATAGCTGGGAACCAGAGGAAGAACACAGGGACTGAGAAAGCTTACCGTGCCCGCAGCAAATGCGAGAAAAATATTCAGATTCTGGGGATCCATGAACTTATCCCTGCATCAGCTGACGGAAAAGCGACCGATACTGCTCGCCGTCGTATATGTGGGTGCCCACCTTTCCGGCGATCACATTACCGTCAGGACCGATAATATATGTTGTGGGAATTCCCCTGACGCCGTACTGGTAGCTGGTCCGTCCGTTGCGATCCATGAGAATGGGAAAATCATACCCCTCTTTATCCACAAAATCACTGACAACTGAAGGTTCTTCCTGCTGGTTTACCGCCAGAAGCACGAAATCCTCGTTTTTCAGATCCGCATACAGGTCATTCATCGACGGCATTTCCACCCGGCAGGGACCGCACCATGTGGCCCAGAAGTTCAGGAACACCACTTTGCCACGAAAGTCGCTCAGAGAAACTTCGTCTCCGTTCAGGTAGTTGAGGGTGAAATCCGGAGCCTCCACGGCTTCGTCGAAGACGGTCATTCCGATATTCCGCAATGCAGCCAAAGCCTGTTCACGGGTCTGTATTGAAGAAGGCACAGGTGCTGCCGATTCACCTTCGGATGAGTTCTGCACCTGCTCCTCAGGCTGGGCGGTGTCCGGGGATTGGCCAGCGGGAGCGGCGGATTCCGAACCTCCCATGGCAGAGAGTTGTAACGGGATGAAAAGAAAAGCCGTAAAAATCATCAGGGCGGTCATCAGGCGAAACCGGCCATGGACTGCTGTTTTGCTCATATATAACTCCGAATATATAGTAAAGTTATGAACCAATATAGTTATTATCCGGGCAAATGAAAAGAACTAACCGCCGGGAAACAGAAAATTGTCGGATGTTGCCGCCCGTTCCGCCACCCATCTGGAGCTACCGCCGCCACCCATCTGGAGCTACCGGCAGAGATACCGGCAGATTCCCCAGTTCCGGCTGCTTCCCGCAAATTCCGCTGCCGTGAGCTACATGCCGAGATACCCGCTGAACAAAAGGGCGGAAAAATTATACCCAAGATGAACCAGAATGGGATACCGCAGTTTCCCGCTGAACAGATAGAGCCAGCCGAGAATCACACCGGAAAGGAGGGAAAAGATAATCCCCGGCAGTCCGGCATACACGTGCCCCAGGGAAAAAAGCAGTGCGGCTGCGATAACCGCAGCAGGTCCGGATGCACCCATCCGTTTCAGCCCCTGCAGAAGAATTTTCCGGTAGAACAGTTCTTCAACCTGCACCGCTGCAATTGTAAGACAGATAACGAGTATCAGCCCGGAAACGCTGTCGGGGCGGGAAAACACCGGCCCAGTCTGTATATCAGACAGACTGGCTGCAGCCAGGTTCATGATGAAGATGAAAAGATAACTCAGCGCCGATGCTGTTGCAGCGGCCCACAGCCTGGGGCGGGTGCTGTTCGGCTTTTCCCGGTAGCTTCCCCGGGAAAGCATTATCCACAGCACAGCGATTTTGACCAGATTTACCCCCAGCAATACGGCGGGAACGGAAAAATCTGCCCGAAACAGGGCAGGAAGGAGGAGAAAGTCGATAAGATAAGAGAAAATGAGAAAAAGCGCGATATCTTTACAGGAAGCGCTGCAGTTACGTATAATCATACCAATACTCCCGGCTCAGTCAGATCCGCCCGGAGCCGTTTTTACGGGCTTTTTCACGCCGGTCAGGGACTCGGTATCGCAGCGGAACACACTTTTGCGGCGGATGTCCATTGGAGCGAATTGAATGACCATATTTCTTATCATACTCATCGTGCTGATTGTGCTTGCCTCGATTCTCATCCAGCGTTCCGGAGGATTCAGTTTTCCATGGATGAGTTTTTATGTCAAAGGAAAGGAAGCGGGCTTTTCATGGGGAGAGATCAATCTGCTGCGGAAGGTGGCAGTCCAGAATAGTCTTCCCAACCCCAGTTCCCTGTTCTGGTCAGAAAAAACCCTGGACCGCTCAATTCGCGGGGTGATAGTCCGCCAGCGCTCAAAAGGCGTTGCCGAAAGCCCCGACTCTACGGAATTTCTTTCCAAGCTGTTTGAATTCCGGAAGCGGGTGGAGTTCAGCCTGCCCAAATACCGGCTGGGGATTACCACCACCAGGAACATGGTTGCAGGGCAATATATCAAAATTGTGCTTCCCGGAGCCGGGGTGTACCTTTCCAAAATTGTGGAAAATCTCCGGAAATATCTGGCCATCGCATACCCCGAAGGTAAGGCTCTGCCGCCGGGGTTCAGCTGGAGAGGACAGAAAGTCAAAGTCTATTTCTGGCGCAAGGAAGATGCCGGGTATTTTTTCGAAACCGATGTGTTGGGAGATTACACCGATAAGCAGTATCCCATCCTGCATATCAAGCATTCGGACAGTCTCGCCCGTGTTCAGAAACGGAACAGCATCAGGGTCGGTCTCAATCAGAGTGCATATCTGTACCGTCTGCGCAGCATACATGAAGCCTCGGAGTCTGTGGAGCACAGCGGGGGTACCGCTGTAAAATTGTGGATATTTCCGAAGACGGCGCAGGTGTGATGGTCGGCGGTCGGGGAAAAGCCGGAATGCCGGTTAAAATCCAAACCGACCTTCAGGGCCAGTCGGTAATCCTCAACGGTGTGGTAAAGGATGTGAGCTACAAGGATTCGAAGAATGTCTCCATTCTCCATGTCCAGGCAGTGAATCCCAGTCCGATGATGAAAAACCGGATTCTCAGCTATGTTTACGGCATATTTAAGGATTGAGAAAATAGTAATTTGATTGCAAAAGCTCCCGGGACTCATTAGTATTTGCTGTGAGACGGTCCGGAGAAAAATTGCATCATCACTGATCCCATGGATCGTCAGCGGGTAACTATTTGGCCGCTGCAGCATTATTATGTATATTGACCATGGCAATGGAAAATCTGTGATTTTGAAATTGCCTCTCGAGTAATTGGAGGAATTCATGAAGACCACTGCACGATACAGCATCCTTCTTGCATTAATCGTATTTACTGCCTTTGCAGCGTCCGCCCAGGATGATAACGGCAGCAATGAAAATCTGCCCGCCGAGGTAAGGGCTTTTGTGGAAGCCTTTGAACGGGTTGAGGATGTTGGGAAACTTGAAGTGATCCAGAGCACCCTGGATGCGGAAGTGAGTCAGTTGGAAACATTTTACAGCGATGTGCTGGACTATGTGGTAAATAACGAAGACAGTATCAATTCAAACACCCAGCTTCGGGAAATGGCGCTCCTGGTATTTCCCCGGATCATCGAAGGCGGATTCACCGGAATGAATCCCCAGTTGTGGACTCTCTTCGATTCTGTTGAAGAAACATTCTGGAGAATTGAAGTTCTGAATGTGATGCAGGAGGTGGGCCAGGGCGACCGTCAGCTGGCGGTAAATCTTGCAGATTGGATGGCAGACCAGAACCAGAGCAAGAGGGCGGGAACCCGTCCTGATTTTCAGGTGGTGAGAGAAGCCGTTGAAACTCTGGGTGCGCTGGGGGATCCGGTGGTGTATCCGGTGCTTCTTGACACCGTGTTGAACCAGTATTCCGCGGAAATATCCGGAATCGCCCTTCGGGCCATATCAGAGTATGAAAACCGTGAGGATCTGCTGGTTGAAACTGTGGAAGACAGCCAGCCCCCCATCAAACGTGAACTTTTCACCCTTTATACCAACCGTGATGAGTTTGATGATATCATTCTCGAGGTTTCACACCGGGTGCTTTCCCATATTCTTGAAGCCCGGCCCAACAACATGGAAGCCAGAATCACCCTGGACAGCATCCGTCTTGATGCGGTTCGTATCCTTTCTGAATCTCCCAGGGAAGAATTTGCCCCCGCACTCATCGCTCACCTGGATGCAGCCATCCGCTCCTACGATCGGGGAACGGCGGATAAAAGCCTGCTCCTTGAGGCAATCGGAGCCCTGGGTCAAACCGACAGCACCGATGCTGCCGTGCGGCTGGCGGAATACCTGGACCTTATCAACACCTATACCGAACTTGACCGTCCCTTTGACCGACAGATCACCCTGGCAGTTATAAATAATCTGAAAACCCTGGGAAAACCCGAAGCATACAACCCCTTATACATGGTTACAGTATTGAACTATTCCAACGGTGTACAGGATGCAGCCCGGGAAGCCCTTGAAGCGGTCAGTCAATAACTGGTGACATCGACCTGATCTTTCCGCCGATCAGGCACTGACTTCCTTCGGGGAGTCAGCCGCATCGGTGAATCGCGCCCTCCTGTATATGGAGGGCGTTGTTGTTTCTGCTTGAACTTACCGCATATGCTGCTTTATACCGCCGGCTGTCAGATGCGTCAGAACCGGTTCTCTGGATTTCTCCCTGGCTGATACTTTTTGCTGGAGTTCTCTTTCTTGCCGTCTCACAGCTTCTTTCCCGAATATCATCTTCACACCCGGGACGCTTCCCGGAAACGGGATCCCATCTTCCCTCCCGTGCAGCATGGACCGTCTCCACCCTGCTGACCCTCTGGATTTTTGCAGGTCTCAGTACCGGCAACACCCTGATTCCCCGCTTTCCCGGCCAAGCGTCGAATCTATCGTCGGACCTGTCGTCGGACGCATCGTCGGTGTCCGCCAGAGAAATCCGGGTACAGGGCAGGGTGGATGCCGACAGCCGGCTGGATTACCGGGGCCGCACCATTCACAGCATGCATAATCTCATTCTGACGATGGAAAACGGTTCCAGCTTCTCCAGGCCCGGAAGCATCATCTTTGAAATACCCGGTGAACGGTTTTTCATGGGAGAACGGCTTGAAATTCAGTTCACAGCTTCGGCCCGGGATCTTGCACGGCTGCCGTTGCCTGCCGGCACCGTGGAACTTCTGAGCACAGGAACTCAATGGGGAAATCCAGGCGCACAGGTTGCCGATCCTCCGGCACAGGATCCGGAGACCGCAGGGGAGGGCCTGGCGAGGGAAACACCCGCAATAACAGCAACAGCAGTAACAGCAACAGCAACAGCAGTCAAAGCGGCAGCAGAGGCGGGGCTTGCCCTTCGACGGAAAATACGCATAAGAATTCTTGAAGGGCTTCAGCTGCTGGATAACCCCGGAAGGGCATTTGTCCAGAGTCTGGTTCTGGGCTATCGCAGCGGACTTCCGGGAATATTTTCCACTGTTTTCCGTCAGGCGGGGGTAATGCACATTCTGGTGCTCAGCGGCATGCATCTTGTGCTTCTCTATGCCGGGGTACTCAGGCTGCTGCCCGGGTTCTGTCCGGCGGTTCTGAGAGAAATTATCGCCCTTGTCACAATCTTTCTCTATCTGGGACTTATAAACCCCGGAACATCCGCATTCAGGGCGGCGGGGGCCATATTCTGCTATTCCGCGGCAACCATGGCGGGGGTTCGCCTGCGGCCGGTTCTCCTTCTCCGACTTATATGGACCGGCCTCATCCTGATCCGTCCTGTGTCCTTGCTGGACCCGGGAATGTACCTTTCATTTGCCGCCGTGTGGGGGCTGATGAATTTCCGTGCACCCTTCGTGTTCCTCGCCGCCGGCCTGCGCTGGCGAATCACCCGGCGGAGGAATGGTGGAGCCGCTCCGGGCAGGAACGGGGAGAATACCGATATGACTGACGGGGCGGCAGTTAGGAACCCTCTGCGCCGGCTCCTGCAATGGGCGGGGGAGATGCTGGCAAGTTCCCTTGCCGCCCAGACCGCCGTCATGCCGCTGGCATTGTTGCTGTTTTCCGGTTTTTCTCCCCATTCATGGATTGTTCTTCCTCTGGTGATCATTCCCTTTTATCTGCTGTTTGCAGTTTCCGTGTGTGCCATTCCCCTGCTTCTGGTGCTGCCCTCTGCAGCCGCCGGTCTGGATGCGCTTCTTCAGGTCATTATCGGAGCTATGCACGCCCTGCTTTTTCCATTTCACCTCCTGGGAGCTGGGCTGAATGAAGCTTCCCGGTGGCTGAAACTGGTCGGAGTATCTTGCTTTCTGGGCATTCCTCTTTCCTGGCAGTTCTATTGTGTGAAGCATGCGCTTCTGGTATCTTCCTCCCATGTTCAACTACGATTCAGTAAAGGATATCCGGGAGCTTCTCTCCAGCCGGGGTATTGCCATGCAAAAACGCTTCGGTCAGAACTTCATGATCAATCCGGACATGAGAAAGAAGGTGGTGGATTGCCTTCCTCCTGTTGAAGGCAGGGAAGTTTGGGAGATCGGACCGGGAATCGGTGCGTTGAGCAGAGAGCTTCTGGACAGGTCCGCCCGGGTCACCATGTTTGAAATTGACCGGGGCTTTATCGCACTTCTCAAGGAGTTGTTCAAGGCTGATATTCACAACGGCAGCCTCAGGATTGTTGAGGGCGATGCATCCAAGACTCTCTTCAGCCAACCGGAGAGGCCCGGGATGATTATCGGGAATTTGCCCTACAACGTGGGCTCGGGAATTATTTCAAGGCTTCTCACCTCGGGTTTTCATGACCTTCCCATGGTGTTCACCCTCCAGAAGGAGGTTGTTGAGCGTATCTGCGCCAATCCTGGTACACCCCGGTACGGCAGCTTTTCGGTGCTGGCCCAGTATGCAATGGAGTGCAGAAATGCCGGGAACATATCTCCGGGATCCTTTTACCCTGCACCGGAGGTCTCCAGCGCAATTCTCCGTATGACCCCGGAAAAAACTTCCTGCGGGGCCCGGGAGCTGGCAATTCTGGATGCGGTCCTGAGAACCCTGTTTCACAACAGGCGAAAGACTCTGGCAAACAATATCAAGAAGATGGGGGAAGGCCGCCGGATTAAACCGGCGAACGGGACGTCCCCCGGCCAGCCCCCGCCTCCATGATGATTACCCCCGGGTTAATGAACCGGGCCCTGACGGAACTGGCCATAGACAGCCGTGCCAGAGCCGATGCACTGCAGATGGAGGATTTCCGCAGGCTTGTGGGATTCCTCCTGGAGAACGCCTGACCGGACGGATTTACTGACCCGAGCCACTAACCCGAGCCACTGACCGGAGTCGCGGTGCAGCCTTAAAAGGAGGCCCAAAAAACTGCCCGGTCCATACTGACCGGCCCGCTGACAAGGCCCCCAGGCCGGCCTGCTGGAATCAGATCAGTTTGAGATCCTTCAGGGTTTTTTTGATTTTCTGCTTCACATCATCAGAGGGTTCGCACAAAGGCAGCCGGTAGCGGTCGCTGCAGTGACCTTTGAGATGCATTGCATACTTAACCGGGATGGGATTGGTATCGAGAAACATGGCCTTGAACAGGGGCATGAGCCGGTAATGCAGCTCCCTTGCTCCCGCAAGGTTCGCACTGGCCGCAAGAGTTGCCAGTTCCTTCATCTCCCCGGGAATAATATTGCTGGCAACCGATACAACTCCTTCAGCCCCCACGCTCATCAGCGGCAGCGTCACATTGTCGTCTCCGCTGAGCAGGGAAAAACCCTGGGGGCGGCGGTGAATAATATCCATCACCTGTGCCAGATCGCCGCTGGCTTCTTTCACCCCGGTAATCTGGGGATGCTCAGCCAGGCGGAGAATGGTGTCTGCTTCAATATTTTTTCCCGTCCGTCCGGGAATGTTGTAGATAATCACGGGAAGTCCCGTCGCCTCGCCGATGGCCGCAAAGTGGCGGTAAAATCCTTCCTGACTGGGCTTGTTGTAATAGGGGGCGACCTGAAGACTGGCTGCGGCTCCCATGTCCCGGGCTTTAATGGTCATGTCGATGGCTTCGCTGGTTGAGTTGGACCCGGTTCCCGCAATGACCGGAACCCGGCCTGCGCTCTGCTCGATCACAATACGGATCACTTCAAGGTTCTCTTCGTGGGTCACCGTAGGGCTTTCCCCGGTGGTTCCCATGGGCACCAGACCGTCGACACCGCCGTCAATCTGATCCTCCACGATCTTTCTCAGCGCCGCCTCATCTATGGACCCGTCTTCGGTAAAGGGGGTGATCAGTGCGGTATATACTCCGGTGAACATTTTTGCCTCCTGTGGGCGGGCGGGGGATTCCGCCGTTAATTTCGTCAGTATTTTTCAGCTTTCCGTCAGGGTCAGCTTTCCATCAAGTCCCGGAAAAAGCTGTCTGCATGATGCATGCCCCGTTTTTCCATCAGCCATTCAAGTCCAATGACCGAACCCGAGGCAAAACCCGATCTGTTTCGTGCGCTGTGCTCCAGCACAATGCTGTCGGCGGGACTGTCCATGGTAACCCGGTGAATACCGGGAATATGCCCTCCCCGAACGGTTCCGATGTGAAGCTCATCATCCCGAATTTCCCTCTGAAGGGGATCAAAACAGATGCTCTTCTTCCGCTCCAGGTTTTCAAGAATTTTTCCTGCCAGGGTCAGAGCGGTTCCCGACGGACTGTCCTTCTTTTTCTTATGGTGATATTCATGCATCATAATGTCATAATCATCAAGGGAGTTGATCAGTCCTGCGGCCTCTTCCACAATCCGGAAGAAGAGGTTGGCACCGGGACTGAAATTTGAGCCGTAAAGCAGGGCTCCTCCGGTGCTTTTCACGATCTCTTCGGCCTTCGCTTCCTGCTCCTGCCACCCGGTGGTGCCGATGACCACAGGGATGTTCCGGCTGGAGAGGAATGATATTCTGTCCAGAATACCCTCCGGGAGTCCGAACTCTATGACTCCCTGGGTATCTTTCACCGCCTCGTCGCTGAGTTCACTGAACAATCCCTGAACAGGATCAACGGTGGAGACAATGGTATGGCCCCGCTTTTCAGCGATCTGTTCCACCTCTTTCCCCATTCTGCCGTAGCCGATGATGGTGATATTCATATATGCCGTTCCTTTTGCTGTTTTTTGTGTGAGGCCGGTTCAGGCCTTACTCGCACTGGCTGATTGTCAGCGCTCCGGTGTTCACGATGTCCTCCACAGAGCAGCCCCGGCTGAGGTCGCTGATGGGCTTGGCGAATCCCTGGAGCACCGGACCGATTGCTTCGGCTCCTCCCAGGCGCTGTACCAGCTTGTACCCGATGTTCCCGGCCTGCAGATCCGGGAAGATCAGGGTGTTGGCGTGTCCGGCTACAGCTGACCCCGGGGCTTTTTTCTTCCCCACAGAGGGCACAATGGCCGCATCCAGTTGCAGTTCGCCGTCTATTTCCAGATCCGGATGGGCTTCCTTAACCATTTGGGTGGCCCGGACTACCTTTTCTGTCTCTTCAGTCTTCGCACTGCCCTTGGTTGAGAAGCTGAGCATGGCTACCCTGGGTTCAGTCTTCAGGAATGTGCGGCAGCTTTCTGCAGCCGCTGCGGCAATTTCTGCAAGCTGGGCATCGCTGGGGTTGGGAATGGTCGCACAATCGCTGAAGATCATCTGTCCCTCATGCCCCCACTGGGTGTCCGGGTGGATCATCACAAAGCAGGATGATGCGGAACTGATTCCCGGTTTGGTCTTGATAATGGTGAACGCCGCCTTCAGAACATCTCCGGTGGTATTTTCCGCACCGGCGACCACCGCATCGGCATCGCCCAGACGCACCATCATGCAGCCGAAGCGGAGTACATGATCCATATCGGCATAGGCCTGATCGGAGGTCATCCCCTTATGCTTTCTCAACTCATAATATTCGCTGCCGTACGCGTTTCTCCGCTCATCGGAGGCAGGTGTGATGATATCAACCTGGGAAAGATCCACGGATAATTCCTTCGCCTTTTGTGCAATCGCATCTTTGTCACCCAGCAGGCTCACCTTTGCGGCGATTCCCCGCTTCCGGATTTCTGCCGCTGCCTGAATGGTTCTGGGTTCTGTTCCTTCCGGAAGAACCAGATGTTTTTGTTTTTGTTTGGCAATGTGATGCATGTTTTCGATAAATGTCATAAATCCCATCCTGATTGGTTTTTTTTGATGTGTATGAGTGCTGAAAAAGAAATTTCGCCTACATACTATCATACTCGTTTTTTCGTTGGTATAGTGCAATTATGAAAATTGCGGTGTATGGACTGGGAAGATTCGGCAGATTCTGGGCCGAGTTGCTCATGGATATCGGCTTTACGGTCTGCGGGTATAACCGCTCCTCCAGAGACAGCGGCAACCGGATTCCCCGGGTCGGTCTGGAGGAAGCATGTGCGTCTGATGTGCTGTTTATCTGTACTTCCATATCTTCCATTCCCCAGGTCGCAGAGGAAATTGCGCCCCTTCTCAGGCCTGACACGCTGGTGGTGGATACCTGCTCCGTGAAGCTGTATCCCCTGCAGGAGCTGTCCCGGGCACTTCCCGAGTCCCAGCCGATCCTGGGAACCCACCCCATGTTCGGACCGGATTCTGCGGGGGAAGGAATCAGCGGTCTTCCCCTGGTAATATCCCCCTGGACCGCAGACGAGAACGTTCTCACATTCTGGACGGAAAAATTCTCCCGGGCGGGACTGGATGTTATCTCCATGAGTGCCGACGAGCACGATCATGAAGCAGCCCGAACCCAGGGAATCACCCATTTTATCGGCCGCTTCCTTGCAAGTCTGGAACTGAAGCCATCAAGAATATCAACACTGGGATTTCGGAAAATTTTCGAAGTGATGGAGCAGACCTGCAACGATCCCTGGCAGCTTTTTATTGATCTCCAGAAATACAATCCCTACACCGGTGAAATTCGGGGTGAAATGACCCGCCATTTTGAACAGATGATTCAACTGCTGGACAGCCAGCAGATAGACAGTCAGCCGATAGACAGTCAGCAGAAGCAGTAGTACATTAAAGCGTCCGGTTTTTGATCCGGGCGGGAGGAAAAGAATATGTCGGATCTTCGGGTGCGAAGCATAGACGAAAGCAATCTTGAAACGGTTATTGCAGCGGATGTGGATTTTGAGGGGGAGATGTCCCTCACCGATCCAATTTTGATTAAAGGAAGGGTCAAAGGTTCCATTACCACCGGCAGCAGCCTCTATGTGAGCGAGCAGGCGGATCTGGAAGCTGAAATTGATGCCCCGGTAGTGAGCATTAAAGGCAGCGTCGCCGGAGATATTCAGGCCCGCAACAGGCTGGAGCTGTTTAAAAGCGGCCGCCTCACCGGAAAAGTCCGAACACCGGATCTGATCGTTCAGAGCGGCAGCATATTCAACGGCAGCTGTTCCATGCCCGATGCATCTGCTTCCGGTGCAGATGCAGGAGAGGATGCCCGGGCAACTCAAAGAGGGGCTGATGATATTCGGTCTGAGGAGGGTGACACATGATGCGGCAAATTTCCAAGTCTGTCGTCCGCAGCCTGGTTTTAACCCTTGTGCTGATGATGCTCAGTGTTGCGGTGTTTTCCCAGGAACAGGCTGGACCGGGCAGGGAGGACGCATTGCAGGCGTTTCGTGAAGGGCGTTACCAGGATGCAATCCGGATTACCAATGCGGAAATCTCCGCCATTCCCGGCAACATGGATTCCTATGCGGTTCAAGGATGGACTCTTCTTGCTTTGGGGCGCTGGGCCGATGCAGTGGATCTGGCCCAAAGAGGTCTTCAGGTTTCCCGCTATGATCACCGGGTGATTGCAATAATGGGAGAGGCCCAGTATCAGTTGGGAAATAATCTTGCGGCCTTGCAGTACCTCCAGGAATATACGGCCATCAGACCCGATGGTGCAATCATCGATGAGGTGTATCGACAGATGGCTGAAGTGTACATCCGTCTTGAAGAGTACCATTCCGCCGATATTGCGTATACAACAGCTCTCCATTTTGATTCTTCCCAGGCCCAGTGGTGGTACCGCCTGGGTTTCGCCAGGGAGCAAAGCGGCAGTGATTCTCTTGCCCTGGAAGCCTATGAACAGGCGGTGAGTATCGATCCGAATCTCAACCAGGCCCGGGAGGCCATTAACCGCCTCACCACCTGAGCTGGGATTGTTATTCGAACTCCGGATCCGGCTTCCGGTTCATCCCCGTCCGGATTGTCTGCAGAATTCCCGTGATAGATTCGAGCTGATCCGGGGTTTTATTACAAGTAGAGATGGTGAACAGAATCAATAAAACATTAGTAAAAAAAGCAAGTATATGTGTGGTAAAGAAAAAATTTTGGGTTATACTTTGAATCAGGCGACCCCTGGACAAACATGTAAAAATAATTCAGGGGCCTGGAGGTAATTATGAAAAAAACCGTACTGCTGATTACAGCATTCCTTCTGGTATCCGGGGCTGCCTTTGCGCAGCTGGATCCGTTTATGCCCCCAAACCCCATAACCTTTGCTCAGGGCGGCGCCTTTACCGCCAACGCTGAGGGTATGAACTCATTCTTCTATAACCCCGCGGGTTTCAGGCATGAAAAAGGTGAACTCACCCTCACATCGGTGGGAGTGTATGCCATGCTGGACAGAGCCATTCTCGATCTTGCAGGTGCCATGCTGGGAGGCAGTCCAGACGGTGCATCCTTTTCCACCAGACAGAGCGGTTCCGAGCTTCCGTCTGAACTTCAGGGATTGGGACTCGATGAACTGTTCACAGAAGTTGAAGATGTGGCTGCCTGGTTAGGAGAAGTCGGTGATGCAGATCCCGATGCAGGCGATGCAGCTGTTTCCGCCGCATTGGACGAGATAGCTCAAATGGATCCATCCCTTGCGGATGATATTCAGGATTTGCAGACAGCAATTGAAAATGGGGAGGAAGTATCCACCGAGCAGCTGACCGGTGCAATCCTTTCATCTCCCATCTTCGAAGAAAACGAAGAGACCGGAAACTCAAATCTCACCGAGATCATCAAAGCAATGGATAAGGCCGCCGGTGAAGAGTCCGCGAAAAACGGCACCAGTGTCCCCACAGCAGATGACAGTCTTGGTGATGGCTGGGAAGATAGTGTAGACGCTGCGGTTGCTGAAGCGAAGGAAAGCATTCCTTCAGGGCAGATGCGCTTCGGCGCTCTCGCCGGAATTGCATACAGCGGTAACGGCCTGGGTCTCGGTCTGTTTGTAAACGTTGACGGAACCTTCAACGGCGACACTATTCTATCCACACGTGGACGAGTGCTTTCATCCGTAACCGCAGTGGGAGGACTTTCCTTTCCAGTGGGACCGTTTTCAGTTGGAGCCCAGCTGAGACCTACCATTCTCGGATACGCCGATGTAAATCCTTCCCAGATACTTATGCAGCAGCTGGGTGGAGGATCTGAAAGCGAAGAGATGGATATCGCCTCGATTGTGGGCGGTGCAGTATACTCCGGGCTTTACATCGGTCTTGATGCCGGTGCCCTGTATGATCTAGGCCCCTTTACATTCGGTCTGACCGTTAAGGACCTTCTTCCCATCCCCGTGCAGTGGTCCAGCCATGAAAGTGTAGAGCAATATGCTGCTGCACTCAGCGGAGGTGCCCTACTTGGCGGAGAACCGGTGGATGATGCATCCGATCTCTATAAGATTCCTCCCATGAAGGTGAATGTGGGCGCACAGTTTAATCCCGATCTGGGACCGCTGAGTTGGATTGTGGACCCCCGGGTGAACGTTGATATTCATGATCTGTTCGGTTTCCTCCGTTACATTAACGAAGAAGGCGTGCAGAAGGATAAGGCCACCTACGGTACAAGCTACAACTTTGTTGAACGCCTCCATGTGGGTGCGGAAGCTGCATTCCTGGGCGGGCTCGCCAGTGTGCGCGGCGGTTTCTACGGAGACTTCCTGAATGCCGGATTGGGAATTCATCTTCTCTTCCTGGACATCAATGCCGGTGTGGGGCTTTCCCAGCTGGAAAAGAATGCCGCAGGCGAGTGGGTGTTCAAACAGCTCGGTCTGAGCGCAGAAGTGGCTATCCGCTTCTAAATCCAGGAAATACAAGCATTTGAAACGCAAGCACCGGGAATGATTTTTCCGGTGCTTTTTTTCTGTCATAGTGTTGACAACACAGATAAAGAGTTGATATATTCCAGGCCCATACGGAAATGCAGCTCTCAGAGCATCGTGTATCCGTTTGCACGGGCCGCTAGCTCAGCTGGTAGAGCAACGCCCTTTTAAGGCGTGGGTCATTGGTTCGAATCCAATGCGGCTCAGGTTGCGGATTGCTCCGCATGGTTTTTGTCTCCTTCGTCTAGTGGTTAGGACACCGGGTTTTCATCCCGGCAACAGGGGTTCGAGTCCCCTAGGAGATGTTCCCATTTACAGGGATATGGTTTTTGTCTCCTTCGTCTAGTGGTTAGGACACCGGGTTTTCATCCCGGCAACAGGGGTTCGAGTCCCCTAGGAGATGACGTCAGTACAATTCAAAATGGTTTATATAATTAAAAATTGGAGCAGATTCCTTCGGAGTCTTGCTCCTTTTTTTATCCTGATATGTATCTGATTATAATTTGATTCCGTTGGTTCTCATCCCGGCTGCCGATACACTCAGACATGACTTCAGCCCATAAAAAAACCGCCCGACGCATAGCTCCGGGCGGTTTTGATTCAATGGCGTTCCTTCTTGTCAGAACCAGAAGCGCAGGCCGAATGCTGCCTGGGCACCGAAAGACGGGAAGACTGGCGCAATGGTGAGGGTGGGTGCGATCTCTACAAAGAGCTCAAGAAAATCCACCGGATACATATTCAGTCCGATGGGAAGGCGTCCCCCAAGCTGAAATTCATTGGCTGCACCGCCAATGTACAGCCCCGGTCCTAAGTAGATGTTCAATGCCCCCGCAAGATTTTCATTCAACACCCACCAGTCTGCGGTTGCTCCGAAATAAGCAGGCTCAATTCCGAACCCAAGACCGAGAAGAAATGGAAGTGAATCAAGTTTTGCCGACAGCATTACATCGGTTCCCGGCAGACCGCCGATTGGAAGTCCAAAGCTGGCGCCTATACCCACTGCAGACGCGCTGAATACGGTAATAATCATGAGGATCACAAGTATAATTGCGAATTTCTTCATGTACGGTTCCTCCTGTATTTTGTTGGAATTCCTAATATAGTTTATGGTAGAATACAATTCAATTAAATTATACAGAAACGACTATATTGGGAGGAATGAATGGAAGCTGGAGACAGCCGAATACTGCTTACAGCGGATGATCTGGACGGATATCTGAGTGTTGAAGATAAGCAGGATATAAAGGATCTTGACGAACTGTACAGCCAGGCCATGCAGGATTACAAAATACTGGAAAGCAGCGCCAATCAGACCCGGCTTGATCAGTCCCGGGAAAATATTATATCCACCTATAACAGAATCGGGGATCGAATCCAGGAGATCTGCGACAGGCATCCGCAAATAAACGTGTACTCCTTCCAGCTCCCTCCCTCATCCCGGGGTGAGGCTTCCCGGCTTATTGCCAAGCTGCGGGATGTGCGCACCAGTCACCAGGAATTTTTATATTATATTCAGAGAGCCTATGAACTGCTGTTTAATCTTGCGTTTCATCAGGGTGAGACCCAGAGCAAGAACCATCTGATTGTTAAAACTCCGGTGAACGATCCGGTTCAGAATTATGCAATACATAAGATTCCCGATGTTGACAGTAAAATCGAGAACTCCGTGATGTGTGTGATGCTCAGAGGTGCCCTGCTTCCCTCAATGATCATGTCAAAGGAGGTGCAGGAATATTCCTCCACCGGGTATGTCACTCCCTTCGCTCTGTTCAGGATTCAGCGGGACGATAGCCGCAAAGAATCGGATATGCACTACGTGCTGGATCTGAAGTCTTCGTTTTTTGATCTGGAAAGTCTGGACGGGAAGGATCTCTTCTTTGCAGATCCCATGAACGCCACCGGAGGGTCATTGGTGACAATCGTCCAGTATTTGAAGGATCAGGGGGTTAAACCGCGATCCATTCAGTTTTTCAATGTGATATCTGCGGTGAAGGGAAGTCTACGCATTGCCCGTGCAATTGAAGGGGTGAAAATTTACACCCTTTGGATGGACCCGGTGTTAAACAGCAAGGCATATATTCTCCCCGGGCTGGGGGATGCCGGTGATCGGCTGAACGGCCAGGACATTGAGGGGAACTCCCGGAATATCATTCAGCTCATCGCAGACTACGGCGCCGGAATAACCAATTTGTATCGCTCTCAGGTACGGGAAATTGAACGTACCGTTCTTGGCGAGATGGGCTGAGTATTCATGAACGGCAAATCATTTGTTCAATTCCGTTGGCCCCTGTTGCTGATTTCTGTGTTCACACTGTTGACTCATGCCTGCGCCACCTATTCACAGGCCAGGGTGCAGTTGTCTCAGGAATATGTGATTCTCGGGGATGAATACTACGACGCGGAGAATTACTCCCGGGCCGGAAGTCTGTACCAGAAGGCGCTGGAGCTGTACCCGGGCAATTGGGGCGGTCGGTACGGGCTTATTCAAACCTATCTCTCCCGGGGGGATGTCACCCGCGCTGAGGAGCTTTTTCAGGAAGCGGGGAAAGAGCTGAATAATGACGGGCATCGGGAGCTGCAGGCATATTTCGCCGCCAGATCCGGTGACTACGAAACGGCCGGAGAACTGTATTCACTCTTGCTGGAAGAGCATCCAGAAAACTCCGAGTACCGCTTCAACCTTGCTCTTACCCATATTGCTCGGGACGATTCAGCCCGGGCCTATACGCTTCTGGAACAGGTTGTGGATTCCAGGGATTCGTTTTTGCCGGCCCGGATCCGTCTGGCCCAGCTGGATGCTGAAAACGGGGATTATCTTTCTGCATCCCTATGGCTGGAGGAGCAGAATGTTGCCGAGTATCCCCATGGGGCATTGATTCTGGCCCGTTCCTATCGGGAGCTTGAATATTACGACAGATTTTTCACCACTGCAGATCAGATAGTCGGCTGGTCAGGAAGCTGGCAGGGAATTGATCAGGATTTTTACGGTCAGCTCCAGGACCTGTTTTTTTCAGCGGCGCTCCGGGGAGTGGAGCAGGGGCTGAAGGATGCCAGAATCCGCTCATATCTTGTTTATGTTTCGGATGAGCTGGAAGCCTACGATGTCGAATGGGTTGGGGAAAATATTCTTCCGGGACTCCAGCCTGAAGAACGTTTTCCTGAAACCCTGGCGTTTATCAGGGCGCAAAATCCTGCAAATGAAGTCGGCGACCCGAATATCCCGGCGACTGAAACGCAGGGGGGTGGAGAAAACTAGCTCCGGGCATTATGCGTGGGAAAGAACTATCAAAAAAAACGGCTGCCGGGAAATTCCCGCCAGCCGCTTGTGGTTAAAAGTGATGCTGCAGAATTGCCCTGCAATTATTCCGGTTACGGAATCAGGATACTGCAGCCAGAAGATCGGCGAATACTGCATCCGGTGAAGGACTGCTGTCCAGGTCGGTTAGAATGCCTTCTTCTTTATAATATGAAATCAGGGGAGCGGTCTGATTCCGGTACACTTCCAGCCGTTTCTCTATTGACTGCTTGGTGTCGTCCGGCCGGGTGATAAGGTCTTCGCCGGTAACATCATCCTTGCCTTCCGTTTTTGGCGGATTGAAAAGGATGTGATATGTGCGCCCCGATGCTTTGTGAACACGCCGCCCGGAAAGCCGTTTTACGATTTCTTCATCATCAAGCTGAAAATTAATGACCCTGTCCAGGGAGGTCATCTTTTTCAAGGCATCTGCCTGGGCAATGGTGCGGGGAAAGCCGTCAAGAATAAACCCCTCCCGGGCATCACTCTTTCCGAGGCGTTCTTCCACGAGGGAGATGGTCAGATCGTCGGGGACCAGTCCTCCTGCTTCAACAATTTCTTTCACCTTTTTTCCCAAATCAGTCTGATTGCGGATGGCTCCGCGGATAATATCGCCGGTGGAAATGTGGGGGATATCCTTCTCTTCGCTCAGGCGACCTGCCATGGTGCCTTTACCGGCTCCTGGAGGTCCGAGAAAAACCAGCTTCATTTTTTTCTCCTCAACTCGTCATTTTGCGTTATATTACGGGATGGAGACTGAACAGTCAATTCTAACTCCAAGGAGGCAGCATCAATGGATTTTATGGAACGAATGAAAAAAACCCTGGATCGCGGGGTGGAAGCTTCAAGGGAATTCCTTGGAAGAGCGGGGGACACCGCAAAGGATCTCAGTGAGAAAGGTGTTTTACGTCTGGAGATCCGGGAACTGGAAGGAAGAGGGAAAAAAGAGTTTGCTCGGCTGGGCCAGCTGGTGTTCGATCACTTTGTGAAGCAGGAAAAATCCAGCATTACCGCAAAAAACCAGGAAGTCTCAGAGATCCTGGAAGAACTGAGAACCATAGAAAACGATATCGCCGTCCGTGAAGATAAGCTCTCCGCTTCTGATGACGGGGATAAGGAAGAGCCGGCTCAGACTGATGGGGCTGACTCCCGGGATAATTCCTGACGCAGTCTGTGACACGTTAGGTTTGCACGCAGCCGGGGCTTTTAGAGATCAGGCGATTTGTTGACCAGATTTCTGGTTTTGCCCCGCTGCGAGGCAGGTTTTCGCCCGGCTTTTTTACAGATCCTCTACCCGGAGAAATTCAGAAAAAAAACCTCAAAAGGTTGTTGACTAGTTGGCATAGCTCTGGTATCTTCACGCTCACATCGGAACGGCACGGCCGGACGGTGCG